>WJJU01000358.1 GCA_014729595.1 Chitinivibrionales bacterium | reverse complement strand
CTTCGGGTAGGATGAAAAGGTCAAAGACCGAACGCCCCCTTATTTCATCGAACGTATAGCCGGTTAGAAGCTCGGCCGCCCGGTTGAATCGCACGATCCTTCCCTCAGTGTCAAGTACCGCGGTTAGCGCTCCCTGGGTCTGGATGACCGCATTGACGAAATTCCGTTCCTGAGCCAGTTGTTCCTGTGCACGTTTGCGCACCGTCGTATCGTGAATGATCGAGAAAAGCAACCGTCTATTCTGAATATGTACCGGCGATGAATAAACTTCGACCCAGCGTACCCTACCATCGGCAAGCCTATGCTGAAAAAGGTGATAGGGTTCCTTTCCATTCACCGATGCCTGCATTTCCTCTTTGACTCTGCTTGGCGCCAGGCGGTTAATCTCTTGTATGCGCATGCCTCGCAGGCATTCCCGCGAAAACCCGTAAAAGGCCGCCGCCGCATTGTTCGCGTCGCGAATCTCACCGGTTTCGGGGTCAATCAGCAGCATGACCGCTTGATGAGACTCAAACATGCTCCGAAAGCGTTCTTCGCTTTCGGCAAGGGACTGCTGCAAAGTAATCAGGTCGGTTATATCCGAAAAATCCATGGTAGCGCCCTGTATGTGGCCGGCGGCGGTTTTTATAGGCGCAGCACTCATCGAGAGCCAGTATGTTTTGTCGCCGACACGCGTTCTCAGCACTTCTCCCCTAACGGCTTCCCCTTTCAGCGCTCGAACAAATGGATATCGCTCACGAGGTACCGTTTTGCCCTCGAGATCGGAAACAATCACTGTTTGAGCCCGTTTTTCGAATGGCCGACGTAAGTCTTCTTCGTCGTAGCCCAAGAGTGCTTGGGCAACTTCGTTCATAAAACGAATAGTGGTATCGGGATTGTAGATAATAAAACCGTCGGGCAACGCCCTCACCGTCGCCTCAAACTCGGCAAGCAGTCGCTCTCGCTCGCTCTCCGCATGAGTCCGATCGGTAACGTCGGACAGCACCGCCACCGCACCTGTTTGAAAGGGCGTTTCGTAACTGATGGGGGCCGCATCCACCGAGAGGACCCGCTCGGAACCCCTTTCGCATCTTACAAGTATAAGCATGCCACGAATGTCTTCTTTGTACTTAAGGGCACGGCTCAGCGGAAGCTCCCCGGGCATTAGCAGACTTCCGTCGAGCCTGTGAAGCGTGTACTTACCTTCCGGACCGAAAGCGGTACCCGTCACCGCGCCGCAAAAAACACTCTGGGCCACGGCATTGACCAGTACGATCTCACCACGCGAATCGGCAATAACCACGCCGACCGGTAACGTCTCGATAAGCCGTTGTAATTTCAACCGATTTAGCATGGCATGACGATGCCCTGTCGCGCTTCTCACGAGAAGTATCGAGGCGACCCAGATAGCCGCAATACCCGCGGCCCTGTTCAGGTCCGTAGAGATAGGCGGCAGTGGGGCCGGAGGAAGAAAATGCCCCCCCACCATCAGTACCGAGATCATTCCGGCGACGGTGTATGTCTGCTTTTTTGACCCGTCCGAAATAAATATCAACGGTAAAAGATACGGCAGCCAGAGGCCATAGCCGGGGCCTATAAGGTAATCAACGGCAAATATCAGTAAGCTCGAGATAATCGCACCGGTAAGCCTCTTCCTTTCCGCCCCCATCTATGCCCCACCTACCATTGATCGTATCATTGCACCGGGCGGTGTAGCATTCACTCGATTCGTTTAAACGCCCGTCGCATGCTCCGCGTGAAACACGAGATACGTCGAGACGGTCGATGATTAGCAATCAGCACGGATAAGGCCCGGCGCACTATATAGGGGTGAAGCAAAAACCATACTCAAGGCCGAAGGGGCGTACCAACCTTCGGGCGAAGTTATTGCTTAAAAAACGGTGGTTTGATGACGCAAAGAGCATACGCCGTCCTTGCCCCGTTGCCGCGGCGCATGCTCTTTTGTTTTGAGTATTATTAGTTGTAAAGACTCGCCCTTTGCCGGAGAGCACCCGTTATGCTTTACGGATCTACCGGTGACGATATCAAAATGGTTTCACCCCCCCTCCGGTGTTTCAGCGCGACTCTCGTTCCGCGCACTCCGCTTCGCATACCGAAACCATCTATGTCGGTTCTTTTCTTGTAGTTGCGAATCGTCTTAGGAACGACCCTATTCCCGATGTTACCCTCGATAGTATAAAGCGTGGTTCCCTCCACTTTCCATACGATCGCACTGTGTCCACCGACGTCGTTTTTGTAGCGAATGTAATCGCCGGGAGCGGGGGTAAAGGTATCGTAATCGGGATCCGTTCGAGCGACGAATCGCTCATGGCGGGAAAACCAATTCCTGATGGCCATTGAGTAGGTGTACATCCAGCCGCCCTCATCGCCCCCGGTAAAGGGCATCCCGGCGGCTTTATAGACCCACGACACAAACTCGGAACACCACGCTTCGTAGTCACACGCTCTTGCCCCCGTTTTCCGAAGGTAGTTTCTAAGTTCACCGGGGTATTGTCCTAAATCTTTTCCTACCTCGGCGGGACACCGACCTTTCTCCGCCGTCGCCAGCTCAATAATTTTGTGCGGAACCAAATCCAGCTCGACGGTAACATCATCGCTGAGGGACGGAATGGCGACGGAGTGACTATCGCTTGCTCGATGCACGATAATAAGGGAGTCAGCCGCGCAAGTACCCCGGCCGGAAGTCGCTTTATGCAGGACGGCCCGGTCGGCCGGTACCGTGCTTTGGGATTGCGCCGTTTCCCTCACCTCGGCGGCAATTGTATGGCTCCCACGATTCACCACTCGTACCACACTCGAATGCTTTCCGGGCTTCAAGAGACCGAAAAAGCCACCCGCCGCCTTCTGTTCGGGGATTTGGAGGTGGAGGGCATGAGTGCCTTTTTGTCGGACACCTTCAACCATTCTTTTCACTCTCCGACCGTTGGGTTTGTACAGGGTAAGAGTGACCGGCCGCCGTTCGTCTTCGACCGCCACCGATACTTTGCCTGAATTCACCCCGGTCGCGTTGCCTTCACTCAATGCGGAAACGGCGACGGCGGCATCATTTCGCTTTAACAGGAATCGCCCCGACGAATCGGTGGTGTCAACAAGGTTCACCAAAGGAAGTGAAACCACGAGCCCCTCGACGGGGACGGCGGATTGGTTGACTATCGTTCCGTGCAGCTCAATCGCACCGGCTTTCGCCATTACACCGGCAGCCGTAAAACCTGTGACGAGAAATATATGCTTGGTTTTCAGAAACAACCTCCTTCGTGTGATCTAAGGTTAAAAGCTACCCTGCTTGCCTGCCGGCCGCCGGTTTTCAACGGGCCCACGTAGGGGCGCCGGCGGCTCACATACGGTGTGTACCTACGATAATACGACACACACTTTCGTGCGACGTTTGCGGTCAAATGGGTTTCAGGTAAGCCGGGCAAAACGATTATTTCAGAACCATGTCCCGACGACGACGGTATTGCCGAGCGCTTGCCGGCGCGGAGAGTGATCAGCGCAACCTCCGCCGAAGCATGCTCTTTTGCAAATCGGTAATCTACCGTCGGGAGCCGATGTTTTCGTATGGGCGGCGTATAGATGCGGGCGGGGGGCGCCCAAGCAGCGGGTAGTAGTCATGACCGCAGTGGCGCGCCGGACAGGCCGGGAATTCTTTCGAGCCTGATTTCTCCAGCGATCTCTCGGCTATGCTTGCGTGTAATGTCTTTTTATTTTCCGTGCCGGCGTACCGCCAAGCGAACATGCTAACCACCAAAGATGTGTGAGTCGAGGTAGATAAAAATATAGGACAAAAATGCCATGTTCGACAAGCCCCCCCCCGCAATCGTGCGCATACGGGAAATTTCGACAGACAAAGCAAAGCACCTTACCACCCGGTAGCCAATAGGCGCCACCGTAAATCGAAAGTTCAAGGAGAAGGTCGCCACTTCGTGGTTGCGCCACATCCCCCCCGCGGCACCTCTTCCAGGCAAAGCGGGAACGAGGTATGAAAAGTATTTGTAAGGAAAAAGAGGGAAACTACTCCCCTCCGTGTATCGCCCCATCCATGTGGAGAGGCTCGGAGAAGGTAAAATGGGTTTCGGACGGCGAGATGAAGCAGGGGAGTCCCGAACCCGCTTTGGGAACAACCATTTGCGTAAGAGAAAGATGAAGTCGGCACCTATGGGCGCAGGTCACCCCTGCGCCCATTTTTTCGAGGCGGGATAAACTGAGCTGCCGGCAACACCGGCCGCATATTTCGTACTAAGGCAGGCGCCGGCTATGGTGGTGTGAGTTTACGAAGCCTTTTTTCCGGCGGCTTTCTTCTTGGCGGTTTTCTTTTTTCCCGCTTTTTTTCCCGCTTTTTTGGCCGTTTTTTTAGCTGCTTTTTTCTTGGTGGTCTTCTTTGCAGCCGGTTTTTCGGCGGCCTGATGCTCTTCTGAGGGTGCGCCGGCCTGCGAGGGAAGGATCTCGCTTTCCGCCTTCAACCAATCCTGCATGTGATAGCCGTGCTGACCGCCGCGCTCAACGAACAGCTCGAAGGCGCGTTTCTCGATCATCTCCTTCAGTGTCATGTACCTCAGACCTCCATTTTGAAGATGGGCCGACCGCGCCTATGAATCATCGGCACGGCCGGTCTTGACGATATGAACTTCAAAGCCGTCGACCGACGGCATGCTTTCGACCATATTTCTCTCCGGTCGGCCAACCCCGCCGGACAAAACGCGCAAATCGCGATAAAAGGCGTATTCAATTCCAACCGCCGGACGGTGGTAAAGCACGTTACCAACCAATACCAAGAATTCAGCGTGATGCACGCACAGCGAAACAAATGCCGCGGTCCTTCGGTTACTACATTTGGAAGCTTGTTCGCCGCGCAAATTCCGTTCCACGGTAAAACAGATGGAATTTTCGGCAAACTCGTCTTTCGTGATTCGTAGGTGACGGCTTTCGACCTTTGGAAAATGGAACTTTTCACCGCGGCAAGGAGATAACCACCCGCGGCTACCGGAAAAACCTGATTCGGTTTGAAAGCGAGAGTATCGGTTACGTAAACATATTCTCTCAATGCGGTGCACCCCTGCAAGATCATCTTGACGCCGCAACGCGGGTTGATCTACTAGAATATGTTATTTGGCGGTAAGGAATCAAACAAAAAATCGAATTTTATTTACGTGAAAACTCAATTGGAGATTTAGGCGGCCTTTAAAAATGCCGCATTCAAGCGAGACCGAGCGATAAGAGCGGGGGCGTGACGCTCCAACGAAGTCCCGGGGGGGCGAGGGTCGCGGAGGAGATACTAAGCCGCGATGCTTCACGAGCGGTCGTAGTGAACAACTTTATTTAGAAAGACGCTCCAAAATCGGGGATAGAAGATTGCTCCCGCTATATGGAATAGCCGAATTCACGCCCCGGGTCTTCCGAAGTTTCTCGGCGGGCGATGCAGAATTATTCTTTTGAAGCGACAAACCGATCTACGGCATTTCGCCAATCCGGTATTGACGCGCCAAGCGCCGCCGCAAGCTTTGCGTTCGACATTGCGGAAAACCCCGGTCGCTTTGCCTTTACCGGAAAGGTACTCATTGGGACCGGATGCAGTTCATTGTCCGCGCCGATAGTATTCAAATAGTGTTCGGCCAACTCATAGCGGGAGCAGAAGCCGCTGTTGGTGAGATGGTAGAGCCCCTCAAGTCCCCTGTCCAGTGCGACAAGAGTACATTCAACCATATCGGCCGTGTACGTCGGAACCGAGATCTCGTCGGAACTCACCTTCAATACGCGGTTGTTCTTAGCCCATCCGCCGAGCTTGTACAGGAAGTTCTGGGAGCCATGGCCAAAAACCCAGCTTGGGCGTAATAATAAATACTTGGCCGAACTGCTCATGACGGCCAATTCACCTTCGCGTTTGCTGCGGCCGTAAGCACCCAGCGGGTTCGGTTCGTCATTCTCCGTATACAACTCCCCTTTTGCCCCGTCAAAAACATAATCACTGCTGTAGGTCACCAGAAAAGAGCCGCACTCAGCCGCAATCGAAGCAATGGACGCTACCGCATCCCGGTTGATCGCATAAGCTTTCTCCGGGTTATCCTCCGCGGCATCAACGGCATTGTAAGCCGCGCAGTTGAGAATAACGGTCGGCTCTGTTTCGTCAATGCATCGCCGAAGCTTATCGTAGTCGGTTATGTCGCACCGCTCCTCGGTGGGCGCCACGTACGTCATGTCCCGATCGGCCAAAATCCGCCGAAACTCCCCGGCAAGCTGCCCGGCCGATCCCAAAATCAAAAATCGCCTATTAGTCACGTTCACCCCCTCGAAGAGTACTTCTTTCGGTCGCTACTTCAATGCCCGTGTTTGCCCCACGGCTCCTCCCCGCCGGTCGCCAACGAATATCTTTCAAAGCGTTGGGCCACAATTTCCGCACCAAGTTCCACCAAAACTCAGCGGACGTGTCCGCCAACATTCCGCCGATCAAATATCGTATCGGATACGTGCACGGTCAAACGGCTGCCGTAATAAAATTCTTAATCGCCGCTCAACATCCTTCCCAACCCGCCAAGCGGTGATCCTTCCCCTCTCTGAGATCCGCCGGCTTTGGGGGCATGCCGCAATATTCGATCGGCCATTCGTGAAAACGGCAGGCTTTGTAGATATACGGTACCCGTGCCCCGAAGCGTTGCCAAAAACAACCCTTCACCACCAAAAAACATCGATTTAAGATTTCCCGCTCGTTTGATATCGTAGTCGATTCCCCGTGTGAACGCAACAAGACAGCCGGTATCGACGCTAAGTGTTTCACCCTGGAGTTTGCGTTCAACAATGGTACCGCCGGCATGCACAAACGCCATCCCATCACCACACAAGCGCTGCAACACGAATCCTTCACCTCCAAAGAACCCGGTCCCCAGGCGTTTTGTAAAGGCGATACTTACCTGCGTACCGAGCGCCGCGCACAAAAAGGCATCCTTCTGGCATAGCAACTCCCCACCAACATCCACCATGTTAAGAGGAATGATTTTCCCCGGATAGGGAGCACCGAACGCTACGCGCCGCTTTCCGGTATGACTATTGGTAAAGTGTGTCATGAAAATCGATTCACCGCTAAGCGCTCTCTTGCCGGCACCGAGAAGCTTACCCACCAAACCGCCTTCGGGTCGCGAGCCGTCACCCATTCGCGCTTCGAACCCAATCCCGTCTTCCATCCAATTCATCGCACCTGCTTCGGCAATCACCGACTCACCAGGATCGAGTTCCACCTCGACAACCTGCATATCATCGCCGAATACTTCATAGTCCACTTCATGACACTGCATTGCGGCTCCTTAACTTTTTTGCCTACCGAACTTGCTAACCACCTCTTACGACGCACCCAACCTTGCCGTGCAATGATCGAAACACAGGCAACGGGTTAACGGCACGCCGGCAAAACATCCATCACCCCGGGCGCGGTTTATGCCGACGGCCAATCGCCATAAGCCCTAACCGTTCTTGCGACGGGAACGCTTGCGGTCGCATCGGCGCCCACGGGCGCCTACCCTCCGAGAGGTTCGTTATATTGCAAACGAATAGTAAATATACG
>WJJU01000357.1 GCA_014729595.1 Chitinivibrionales bacterium | reverse complement strand
CTTCGCAACCCACTGATGGCAATCGAGAGTTTTGCCACCTTTCTCGAAGAAGACTATGCGGAGCGACTTGATGATGCCGGACGCGATTTGCTTCGACGCATACAGGTGGCGGCAACCAAAATGGAATCGCTGATCGGTGATATCTTAAGTCTCTCGCGGGTCGGCAGGGTCGAGCTAAAGAAAGTGGATGTCGATTTGAGCGCTTTGGTTTCGAAATATCTTCAAGAGTTGCACTCCTCCCAACCCGAACGAAAGGCGGATTTTATCATCCAGGCGGAGGTCCAGGTTCATGCCGACAAGGCGCTTATACGAATTGCACTCGAAAACCTGCTGCGGAATGCATGGAAATTCACATCGAAAAAAGCGGTGACCAAAATAGCGTTCGGATGCTTTGTCAAAGAGGGAGAGACAATCTATTACATTCGTGATAATGGAGCGGGATTCGATAAGAAATTCGCTCGGAGCATTTTCGAACCTTTCAAACGCGTTCATGCCGAAGCGGATTTTCGGGGCACGGGAATCGGTCTTTCGATTGTCCAACGCGTTATACAACGCCACGGCGGGAACGTGTGGGCCGAGGGGGAAGTCGGCCAAGGGGCCACGTTCAGCTTTACCCTTTGACGGTACATTTTGTGAGAGGTTTCGGCCGTCGAAGGATGCGGCCCGTAGAAGGATAATTATTACTCCGAGCACAATTTGTGTTAAGGGGCCAACCAGAAAAAAATGGCCTAAAGGTCAGGTCACACGCTATCAATTAATCGCAACCCTGCTCGGCGAAATAATTCAATTGCTTACATTTGTGTCAAACAGATTTTGTCGACAACGATGGGCTTATGTGTGCCAAAGCCCTATCAGGCACCGCCGGGCTCACTCAGTGCATTTGGGGTATTCCAGCCTTTAGCCGATGCACGCTCCACAAGCGACCGGAAAAATTGATCGTGCCGCCGAATCGTATGTGCTATAGAAAATTCGACGAATGCGGTTTGCTTTCCTTGGGCTGCAATTGTTGTGCGCAAGGATTTGTCGCCGAGAAGGCGCTCTATGCAATGGGCAAGACCTTGAATATCTCTATTGCGGAATAAGAGACCGTTTTCACCGTCTCGAATAAGGTCGATATTGCCGCCCGATGCGGTCGCGACGGCCGGTACTCCCAGCGCCATCGCCTCGAGCACCGATTGCGAAAGACCCTCCATGGTCGATGGAAGCACGAGCATGGTGAAAAGCTTGAAATAGTGAAGCGATTCGACTGGGGGTACGATGCCGCAAAAGTGGACGGTATGCTGGTGTTCGATTGCCCGTATGGCTTTGGCGTATTCGGGGCGCATGTCGGCGCCCACAAAAAGTACAACCACCGGCTCCCGGACGTATTGGAGAGCGCGTACTAGCTGCAAGTGATGTTTTCTGCGGGAACTGCGCGCGACACAGCCGATAACCTTGGCGTGCGAACTTAGACGGTGTCTTTCTCTAAGCTTGTCCGTGACGGAGGAATCGAGCGCCGAGTATTTACCGCGGGGCGTGCCGTTATGGATGACGTGGATATGGCCGGCGGGAATGCCTTTCTCTATAAGTCCCTGCTTCACCGGGTTACTCACCGCGATCATGGCATCCGTACCACGAGTATAGAACCATGCCTGTAGTTTTCCTCCCGAAGAACTCGGCATCTGCCGCCTTGTGTGCACGAGCACACAGGGTAATTTATAGAAAAACCGTGAAAAGATCGAGGCATAGCGGTCCTTGCTCGATTGCGCATTGACAATGTCGATCTCGTAATGCCTCACGATGTCACGAATGCGGCGTATGGCGGCGGTGTCGAGGGCCCCGTTTATGGTCAATGGAATCATTGTTACACCGGATTCGGACACTAACGAACTCTGAAGTGTGGCGGGACGACAGGCGACGTAGACAGTATGGCCTTTTCGTGCCAAACCCTCGGCCAGATACGACAACGAAAGGGTCGATCCGGCGACATGCCCCTCCTGATTAATGAATAGTATCTTCATGGCTACTCTTGTCCCAAAAAAAGTTCAAAGGAGAAGCTTGACGGGCCCATGCTTCGACGCAACTCATCGCATCGATTCGAAGGGTGTCGAACCATGCTTGTCGAAGTGCTCACTTTTTGCCGTATCGCGGCGCCTTTCGACGCCTACAAGTATACTTTCCGCCAAGATGGTACTCGGTCATTTTCGAGCCCGCTTCGAAAGTGTTCCGATTTCGAGCGGATGGAGGGGCCCAATGAAGACCACTGGGTCTACCATGCGATAAGCGCCGTGTGCCGAACGGCGGCTTATTTGGGATCATCTCGGGCCGTGGATGCCGATCGAATCGGCATATACGGCATTTCGGGGGGCGGTTTTATCACAGGTATCGCAAACTCGGTGACGAATCTCTTCGCCGACGCCGCCTCGGTGTACGGGGCCGGTGATATCTTGGGCGTCATTGCTAATCCCGCAAGAATCTCCTATCCGACCTTTTTTGCGAAACGTTTTTCTCCAGGGTGTCGAGCCACCCGATCCTCGTCGCTTCCGGCGCATCGAATGCGGGGACATAAGGCTTTATGTCGATGAGTGGGGTTTCGTCCAGAATGTCGATAGTTGATACATGAAGTATTCCATCAACGACGGCATCGAGTTGTACCACCGAAAGACCTATTGGATTGGGGCGACGGGGAGCGCGGGTGGAAAAGAGTCCTCGCGGCTGCGTGTCCAAAAAAGGCACTACCTGAAGCTTGTAGCCGTTACTACGGTGAAAGTGGTAGAGCACAACAATGTGAGAAAACCCCTCAAGATCCTTCAGCCCCGCCCGATAGTCCGCGAAGACCTCGATTGTACCTTTCACACCATCGGCACCGGCGGGTTGTATGGGCATGCCTTGCGGTTCAGTAAACGGTGTGCGGATAATACCGATTGGTTTTAGCTCAATCATGGCTACTCCTCCAAAAAGTGTGTCAAGCACCGTGACACCGTCTCCGTTTCGTGTTCCGAAAACGGTGTTGGCTTTATCATTGCAGCCTGTTAACCAATTCGTCCACATCCACATGCTCTCCAACCAATTTTCTGAGCCGATCGATTTTCTCGCGATCCGAGGCCCTGATTTTAAACTCAAGATGTACCATGCGGGAACTCACCTTGAACGTGTCTTCGGGGCTTACCAGCACGGGAATGTCACTGCCCCGCAGCAGAGTACGCATCTTACGATCGACCGTCGCGCAGCCGGTCAAGATGATTCCTCCGTTGCTGTTGGAATAATTCTTGAGGGTCGAAACGGCGATACGAATGTTGTCGGTACGGTCACAGGGAACAATGACGAGTGTGTTTTCCCTGATATATTTAACTCCGTGTTCGGGACGCATCGCCAGCACCACCGTATGCCTGATCGGATTGTGCAGATATTCTTTCCCAACAACGACATCGTAGCCGAACTCTTCGGCAATCTGCTCCATTCTGTAGAAGGTCAAGGCAGGTACATGCGGCGTTGCGCCCAAAAGGCTTGTTCCGATGATCGTGGCCCCCTTTTGGACATAATGTTTGACTTCGTCGAATTTTCGCGGAATCACCTTGTTGAGTACGATTCCGATCACTTCGACCCCCCGGCGCTCGAAAAGAGCCATATTCAAAGCGATTTCATCGATGGGCTTGCCGATCCCGCCGCTTCCCACGATGACGACTTTCGCGCCGATCAATTTGGCGACCTTGGCATTCGATAATCCAAAGCAACTGCCGACCCCCGCATGGCCGGTCCCTTCGATTATCATTGCGCCATGCTTTCCGCTTACATGACGCGTACAACGCAGAATTCTTTGCTCAAGATGGCTAACGTCGGGGTTGTCGAT
>WJJU01000356.1 GCA_014729595.1 Chitinivibrionales bacterium | reverse complement strand
CGCTTGATGTTGTTGAAGGTGGTGTGTATTATCTGGATAGGCGTTTCACCGTAGCCGGCGGCCATGTCCGCTTCAGCGGTCCTCGTTATCGTAATCCGTTCGTGGGATTTTCCGCCGTTACCGATGTCGTAGCTCTTGTGCCACACTCAATGGGAGAACTTCCCGGCACTAAAGTGTATGAGATTACGCTCGCGGTCAGTGGGCCTCTAGAACGCCCCGAGGCGGTTTTGAGTTCTCGCCCTCCCCTGTCGCAGCCCGATATTATAAGCGTTTTAACATTGGGGACGACCTTGGGAGCGGTGGGGACCGAACTGGGAGAGCGAGTGCAAGCGCTGGCGGCGAATCAGCTCTTGGGCTTTGGTGCCCGAAAACTCGAGCGCCTTTTCGGGCTTGAGCAAATCCGTGTTACGGGCGATGCGGCGGGCGCGAAGGTGGTCACCGGTCCCCATATAATTTTAACCAAAAGGTTCTCAAGAAGGTTAACACTATCGTATGCAACCGCGGTACGCGCGATCGACCAACGGGAAATCTCCGCCGTGTATCGCTTGACGCGGCATGTGTTTCTGGTGGGGGCAACCGATCAGAGCGGTTCATCCAGCATCGATTTAAAGGTGCAACTCACGTGGTAGCCCGTTTACGTTACCGCCTTCGGGCACAAGGAGAAACAATGCGGTCCACGTGGAGCCATTTTAGCCGATCGATAATATTCACAATTGGTATGCTGCTGATCTTTTCGACAAATGAGGTGAACGGGCGTGACGTAAGAAGCATAGCTTTTGAGGGTAACATATCATTTTCTCATGCCAGACTCCTTCGGTTGATGGAGCTTCAACCTTCCGGTCTTTTTCGCAAGGGATCATTCTCACCTTTTATGCTCCGAATGGATGTACGCGTTCTTGAAAGCTTTTATCACGATCAGGGATTCATCCGCGCTTCCGTCGCCGCGCATGTCGAGACCGACACTCGAAACCAAAATGCGGTAATTGTCAAGATAATTATTCGCGAGGGAAAGCGCGTGATCGTGCGGTCGGTATCGATAACGCCCAACCCGGTTTGGGGAGAGCCGATGGGCGGTGCGCTTAAAACTAAAGTTGGTGGGGCGTTGATAAAAAAAGACCTTTCTACCGACGCGGCGAGGATTCGAGACAGCCTTGGTATGGCCGGATTCCTGGCGGCTGAAGTAAAAGCGGTTTCGGAGGTTGATTCCGTCCAATTTGCCGCCGACGTTTACTATGAGGTTATCCCGGGGCCGCTTATTTTCGTAGAGGATAATCGAATTGAGGGGCTCGAGACGGTAAAGAGAATCGTAGTCGAGCGTGCATTGCGCTTTGAACGAAACGATACGCTGACCAAGAAACGAATAGAAAGTACCGAACGTCACTTGCAGCACAGCGGTCTGTTCAGTTTTGTTCGTGTCGAGCCGCTTCTGAACGAATCGAAAAACATCCCCGAAGAAGGGGACACGGCGGTACCTGTCGTCGTTCGAATCGAGCAAGCCGATCATTATGCCTTGGAAGGAGGAATCGGTTACAGTTCGGACGAACTGTTCAGAACCTCTATGCGGCTTTCACATGCGAATGTATTCGGTCTCGGGCACCGTGCATCGATCGGAGGGGGGCTTTCGAGTCTGGAGCAGTATGCCGCGGTAACCTATTCGGTTCCCTGGATGCCGGTTATACCCCTTGAAACGGAAATCAGCGGCTATTACCGGCGGCATGATACGCTTTTTTTTCCGGTGTCTCTCGGCTACAGCGGGGAGTTTCTCGGATTCAATGTTGCGGTAGGGCGGAGAACAAATTTTGGCTTATCCTATAAAAGTAGTTTTCGCTTTGAAAATGTACTGAATGTTTCGTCGCCTTCCCGCAATGATTCGCTTTCTTCCGTATCGGTAAAAAATACACGCAGTCTCAATGTGACATTTGTCTATGATCGAAGAAATGATGTGTACATGCCCGGCAGCGGCTACCACGGGACACTGTCGGCCGAACTGGCGGGTATTTTTGGCGCGTCAAGCAATCAGTATTTCAAGATTCGAACAGGTATTCGCGGGTACTTCAATATACGTGAGTTTGTAACCTTGGGATCAGGCCTCACCGCGGGGTGGGCGGGACCCTACGGTGAAACGCGGGAGGTTCCACCCCAAGAAAAGTTTTTTGCGGGAGGATCGAGATCTGTGAGAGGATACAAATATCACCAACTTGTGACCGACGCTGAAGGTAATCCGAAGGGCGGCGACGTTCTGCTGATTGGTCATATAGTCGAAATCCGCTTTCCCTTGATCTGGTGGTTTTATGGATCGGTTTTTCTCGATGCCGGTTATGTATGGAAGGATCGTGAGGATATTGATATAAGCGATCTGAGGTACGGCGCCGGGCCCGGTTTGCGCGCCGTGACTCCCATCGGTCTTATTCGTTTCGATTTGGGATTCAATCTCAAGCCCAAGCATAATGAACCAACCGTACAATTCTATCTTGACGTAGGACATGCTTTTTAGTAATCCTCTACGTATGCGGAAGATCGTCGGTCGTTACGTTTCGTCTCCGCATGTCGTCGATTGAAATATGATGTTTTCACATATCGGATCAGGGTCCACGTACTTGTTTTTTGATCGGCTTTGTTTGGCGATAGAAAATGACGCCGTGTTTGATAAGCATAAACAAAGGCAACGAAACAATTAGACTAAAAGCCATCTCATAAATGGGTGGGTTGGCCCGAGACTGAGCGAGAATGGCTGTGCCGCGAAGCGCGAAGCAGACATATCCGCTGTGATATGGCGATGCAGCGCGAAAAAGGCACCGGCATTCGCAGCCAGTCGAAGCCCGCAACCATTTATGAGATGGCTTCTAAACACCAGGGCGTCGACAACGACCGAATCGGTGAATTCGATATGGAGAACGAGCGTCATTGGTTCGAAATGGACCGGAATGTCCGGTTGGAAATGTGTACCGACCGGCAAAGCGTTTCCCAGTGCGCCGAGAAGCGGCTCCGCCGAGTGTTCAACGGCTCAAAAAACGGCCATAGCGGGAAATGCGGCGGCAAGGTTAACATCGAAGACTATCAAGGCGAGGGAAATCAAGAGATCAATCGACGGTGACGGTATAAGCCCGATCAGCATTCCAAGCACAAAGCCGGCTGCAATCCGTGAAGGCGTAGCGCCCGAAATGATAACGGCGACGGCGCGGGACAGATATTGTCGCGGGATCATGCTGTTTCCCTTGGCTCGTTGTAGCGGCAATGAATATGCTCGGATGCCGGTTTCGATAGTAAAATTATGAGCACTTTATGGGTACAGTATTTCCGAGGATTCTCCTCCTCCTCCCCCCTTGCAGGATCACATCCAAGCCTTCTCACGCGGCCCACCCTGACGTAGCTCATCCTGAGAGCGGCTCTAAATGTGTTCATCGCGACCGCCGCCGCTTAAATGACGAGATTTGTCGGACTTGAATACAGTAACGGCTATCTGGGTCAGCGGAAGAAATAGCAGTTTCAATGCCGGTTACCGACGATTTTTCCGATCAATCGGTGATGGTTCTTCGAGCCTTTGGGCTCAATCCGGATTTCCATCTTTTTTTTTTGAAGGGAGGCTTCCGTCGATATTCATACGCGAAAGGT
>WJJU01000355.1 GCA_014729595.1 Chitinivibrionales bacterium | reverse complement strand
GGAGAGCTGTCGCCTTACATCAAAGATCAGCTCTTCGCCTTTCCCCACCCCACTGTCGAATTGTTTACGTTCGTGAGCGTCGGCGAGCCGCAAGTAGTCGAAACTGCGCCGTCCTTTATTCCCCAAGTCTTCTATGTATTCAAAAAGACGCATGCCAAGCGCGTATGGGTTGAGGCCTACTCGCGGCAGTGAGGCAACGCCGGCGTGCGCTTTGGCGAAATCGACCTCGTGCCCTCGAATGCGGTCATCGGCTAAAAAAAGACGCTCATGCCAGTAACTCGCCCATCCCTCATTCATGATCTTGGTGCGTATTTGTGGCTGAAAAAACAGCGAAGTCTTTCTTACGACCTCCACCACTGACTTCATCCACGCATTCTCATCCTTCTTGAGAAATTCGGAGTTTTCCAAGATATATCGCATAAGATCAACGGGCTTCGCGGCTCGTTCTTTCCGATATTTGTCGAACAGCGATTCAAACTCGGGATTTTTGGCGCGCACCTCGGCAAAGAAAATTTGCCCGGCGGCTTCCCCGTGCTCGCGGTACAGCTTGTTGTAGCGCTCAAGTTCCTTGATATACGCGGCCGTGGACAGCTTTTTGACATCCTGCAAAAAGATATCAAAATAGTAATCCAAAATGGTCCTGCGTCTTTTTACTCTATCGTTTTTGGCCAATTCCGCATGATAACCGACAATGTTGTCGATACCTCGCGAAAACTCTATTACATAATCCACCCAACGCCCGTGCTCCGAGCGAAGCTTGGCGATCAGGCGCTTATCGGCTAACGCTTGTCCGGTAAAATCGAAATCCCATGTGTTTCGATAGCAAATGTTGTTATGAAAAAAGTCGATATGTGCGAGAACGTGATAAAAAATCATCACGTTCATCCAGTCCGGATTGTTGTCGTTGTAAAACGAAATGGCCGGACGCGTGTTTATAACCGTCTCGTAGGGATTGGACGGATACAGCTCGTACCGCCCTTTCTCCTTGAGCACTTCCAAGTCGTGTACCCAATAATCATAGAGAGTGGGAATCATATACTTGGGCGTGAGATTGATCAGGTCGCGATTGGTTACGATATATTCCAACGACTCGTTACCAAACTGCAAACCGACCTCGCGGGCGCGTTCCTTACACCCCTCCATGATACCCTTGGTTTTTTGATCGATAAGTTCCATAGAGATCCGTTTCCGTCAATGGTGACCCGCGGGTTGCCACCCCGATGTGACGGCCCGCCGCCGGAAGCCGCCGATCGACGTACGCCTGCGTCCATTTCGCATATCGACGCCGCCGCCGGCACGCCCCATTCTCAGCGGGCGTTTTGTGCGATCAGGTTTCGTATACCTTCTATCAAACGCGCTTCATCGGCGTTCTCGTTGATCACGTCCAGCGCCAACAAATCCGCGCGCTCTTTGAGAAGTCCCGAGTTCTCCAGATACCGTTGGACTTCGGTCTTCTCGCCCCGGGTATATGAGTGCTCCGCGATGGTGATTCCGACACGACTTGCATAGTCGAGCATGGCCTTAAGCTCAGGGATCGCCTTTTCTCCCGAATCGTCCCAGTCGTCCCCGTCGGTGCCCTGAAAGATGTAAATGTTATACTCGCGTGCCAACCCTTCTTCTTCGACTATTTTGTTAACCAGGGAGTATGCGGAAGATACCTGAGTACCGCCCGCCACGCTGGAGTTGTAATAGGTGTAAAAGTCGGGCACTTCCTTAGCGTCGGTGTCGTGAAGCACATACCTGGTCTCCACCCTTCCGGCGTATTGGTAAATCAGCCAACTATATATCAGTACATGCTGCGCCACGACCAATTCGGTACACTTCCCCGCCATCGACCCCGAGTAGTCGCGTACGAAAAACACCATCGCTTGGGATTCATACTCTTTTTCGGGCGAGAGTATGCGGAAAATCCGATCCGCCGGCGACACCAGTAACTCTGACGTATCCACTTGGCTAAGATCCGCTATGCGTCCCAGGGCGAAATTGGTATTGAGTATCTGTCGAAGAGTCGCCTTTTTGTCGAGCACTTGCCCGAAACCGCGATTCTTGTCGGTTATATCGTATGTGTACTTGGTCAACGAACGGCGCGTACCCTTGTCCCGGAGATTCGGCAATTCGAACTTTTCGGTAAGAATTTTCCCGAGATCGTAGGCGTTTGACTCGATATCATGACCGCCGTCACCACCCTCTCCGGCGCCTTGCCCGTCACCGGATTCCGGTCTTACCGGCCGCTCCCCGATAACCTCGCCCTCTTTACCGTCGCCGCTGCCGCCGGCTTCGCCCTCTTGCTGCGGGGAGGCAACGGTATCGTGAATAAATTTTTCCTCGACGGTCGTGGGTACCACCACTATGGCGTTGCGGTCGCCTTTACCCGGTCGCACCAAGCGGCCCACGCGAATTTTCCGCGGGAACCCGTCTTGCACGCGCAATCGATCGCGCTCTAGCAGTTCGTCGATTGAGGTGAGTCCGAGATGCGCGGACGCACGCATCATCGTAGACCCCTGCAGTGCCGACAAATCGCCGGAATTATAGAGACAGGATGACCGCGGAACATGCCCCCCCCTCGAATGGCCGGTCGATTGCACATAGTGCTCGGCTTGACCATTCGCTTCTGTCCGCAAACGCTCGCGACGTTTCGGCTCACTCTTATTTATGGCACGAAAATCTCGATCTTCGGTGTTCGACATATGGTCTCACAATTGATCACGGTGTTTTTGCACTACACATTTGCTACACTACCATCCATGTACTCGATCGTGCCGCACACTCAGTTCTCATCTTCCTGCGTACAGAAATATTCGATGGTCTTTTGTGCGCAGGTTGTACAGTACCCCAGCTTTC
>WJJU01000354.1 GCA_014729595.1 Chitinivibrionales bacterium | reverse complement strand
CTTGAACATGCATTATGGCCCCCGCAATCTCAAAGCGTCGATTATACCTTTTTCTTGAACGAGCACGTGCTTTCCAGACTATGCTTAAGCAAAACAAGCCGTTGGCCGACATTTTGGATAAGGCCGAAGTTAAACGGGACCGCCTTATTACAATCCGATTGATATGGATATATGGTAATGTGTAGAATGTTGTTGAGTACTCATAATACGCAGGGTGAACGATATGCATTGTCAAATCTTGAAATGTCTATCATTGCTTCTTGTGGCGGCGCCGGGCAATTGTTACGAAGAGAAACCGACATCACTGACTACGATACTATGGAGGATTTGCCCGGCTGGGTAATCGGTAAGTGGGCACTGGTCAAAGATATTTGGCCGGATGCGAAGATCGATAAGCCGGATACAACCAATTATGCTCCAGATAAAAACATATATGTATTCGAAGTAAAAAAATGATTGTGTCGTCTATGCAACAACCTCGGAATATAATCGCACGTATACGGATACAACAACGTGTTGATTATCGGGAGGTAATGCTTTACTTACAGAAAGCATAGACGATGTTCCGCGAATCGAGATTATGGGTAATAAGATATTTGTACGGTGTGCGGACGAAGATGATGAAATCATCAAATGCATCTTTGAAACCGATAGGATAAGATTTTCGCCCGGGAATGGCCGCCGGTTGACAATGGAGGTCTTTTAAAATTGACGGCATTCTATGATTACTTGTGTTATTCCTCGGCGGGGGGTATCGCAAAAATATGGATGACTAACTAACTCCCCATTTCCGTTACGGGGAAGTGTTATAAACATGGGGCAAACAATGGATGTTTGGCTTTTCATTTCCCGTTATCGGCATTTTCGGGGGGCTTTGGCACATGCCGGCGCGCCTCGTTTTCTAAGCGGCTCTACTGGTCATGAAAAACGTTCGATGCTGAAACAATATTGATGTGTTGCTCACAGGGCGCAAGACACCGTGTCGCTTGGGAACTCAATCTGATATCCAACCGGCCGACGTGGTCCGATGAGATTTACCGGATTTTGGGTTTGATGCCTCAGGAGTTTGGGGCGACCTACGAGGATTTTCTCGATCATGTGTATCCGGACGATTGGGCCGTGGTGGACGAGGCCTATACCAGGTCCATTAGGGAGGGCCGGGAGTCCTACGAGATCGAGCACCGGGTTATTCGTAAAAATACCGGCGAAAACCGCTACGTTCACGAGAAATGCCGACATGTACGTGATGAGCGGGGTGCGATAGTTCGATCGTTGGGTATGGTACGCGATGCACTGAGCGCAAGCAGGCGGAGGAGGCGTTGCTGCGCCGCACCGAAGAACTCGTCGCGGTCAATCGCGACCTCGAATCCTTCCCTTACTCGGTCTCGCTTTGAGGAAGGGAAATACAATGTGACGGTCGGCGGAAAAGTCATTAAGGCGGCGGAGGGTGTTCTTGTTTAGAAACCGGTGGTCCGGCCGTTGAAGCCAACAAGCAAAAGGAGTCGATGTTCGTGAATTCCAATATCATTATTAGAGCCGAGACTGATGCCGATGTACATACTATTGCGGAAGTAACGGTCTCCGCATTCGAGACGTTGGAAATCAGCAATCATACCGAGCAGTTTATTATCGCGGCTCTTCGCGCCGCAAATGCTCTTACGGTATCGCTCGTTGCGGAATCGGACGGACGGGTGGTTGGGCATGTCGCTTTTTCGCCGGTTGTCATTTCGGACGGGACTCCGGATTGGTACGCCCTCGGGCCCATATCGGTCCTTCCAGCGTATCAACGCCAAGGTATCGGTAAAACCCTTATAAAGGGGGGACTGTCACGGCTTAAGAGATTAGATGCCAAGGGGTGTTGCCTGGTGGGACATCCCGGATACTATTGTAAATTCGGATTCGAAAACATTGATGGATTTGTACATGAGGGAGTGCCCCGGGAGGTATTTCAGGCCTTGTCTTTTGACGGGCGTTTTCCACAGGGGACGGTTACTTTCCACGATGCATACAAGGCGGATGGGCGGAATGGATGAAGTGATGCACTTATCTCGGTCAATGGGGGAGGAAGCGCACCGGGTCATTGAAAGTGTTGGCATTGTAAAGGCATGGGAAGATATCGGGGCAACGGTCAATATCGTGGGATCTTTGAAGACTGGTCTGATGGCGAATAAGAGAGATATCGACATGCATGTCTATACCGACCCTTTTGACTTGTTGCAAAGCTTTTCCGCCGTTTCGCGAATTGCGCAAAATAAGGAAATAAAGCGAATCACCTACACAAACCTTCTCGATGCGGACGATGGATGTGTTGAGTGGCATGCTATGTACGATAACGGCCATGGAGCTTCATGGCAAATTGACATGATCAACATCCTGAAAGACTCTCCATTCGCCGGCTACTTCGAAGAAGTCGCGGAGAGAATCAGCAATGCACTGACGGCGGAAACGCGAAGGGCTATTTTGGAAATAAAATATTCCATACCCGCGGAACAGGGGGTTCGTGGAATTGAAGTGTACAAAGCCGTAATTCAAGACGGGGTTCGTGATCTTGGCTCGTTCAATGCTTGGCGAAGGAATAATCCACGTGAAGAAATAGTTATGTGGATGCCGGGGGAATAATCGAGATGGAACTCGGCTTTGTTAAAACACGCCGAAGAAAGGAGACGGGCTTTGGGGTTGCATAAATTTATCAATTAGAATGACGGATTTTAGCCTGTCCACTCTCAATAATTTAGGAGTTTTTTTGTGCAAGAATGGGATTATTACTCCGAGCAGGGTTGCAGTCAATTGATAGTGTGTGACCTGACCTTTAGGTCAGGTTTTCCCTGGTTGGCCCCTTAACACAAATTGTGCTCGGAGTAATAACTCACCGTTTGAGTGTTAGTCTTTTGGTTTTCAGAATGGAATCGCCGGCGGAAAGCACACAAACATAAATACCATCTTGAACCGGATTGCCGAAATCATTATTGCCGTTCCATGTGACCGACAGTGTACCGGCGCGTGGTTTGCCGTTGAACAGCTTTCTGACTCGACGGCCTTCTGCGGTATAGATGGTCAGACGAATGCTTTTTGCCGCATTGGCGACACCGATAGTCGGGAATGTCACAACCGTATGTCCGGAGAAAGGATTGGGGTAGGCCGTTAGCGTGTTCCGGGTGATTGATGTCACCGTTCGCGGCAAACTGCTCGAGGAGCCCGCCTGGTATTCATAAGCGCCTATGTCGACTACTCCGCCGCGGATTCTCTCCCTACCGGCAAGATCGAGGAACGGGAGAGAAAGACCTGTCGTATCATCCTTTCCCGCATTGATGCACGGCGAACCCGCACCGAGTGTGTAATCGCCTTCGGCGGTGTCGGTGAACTGTGGATCAGTAGCAATGGTGTTACGGAAATCTCCGTCATAATTTGCTTGAGCGCCCGGACCACGCAGGCTATCGTTACTACCCCGTAAAATGCACCAGGCGAAGTTTGCCGTGGCGGTTGTATCGGCAATCGTTACTTCGTCCAGGCCGGCCCGTGAGCTGTTGCCCCAAAGAATCGAATTGGTGAAGCTCGGTGAAGAAAAACTCAAGCTATAGACACCGCCGCCGCTGTCGGCGCTGTTGCCGCAGAGAGTTCCGTTAATAAAGCTCGGTGACGAAAGACTTCGGCAGAAAACGGCTCCGCCCATGGACGCATGGTTATACAAAAATGCGCAGTTGATAATCGTCGGCGAGGATCCATTGCAAAACAGCCCGCCTCCGTCGTTTGCGCCGTTGTTCTCAAAGATGGAGTTGACTATGCGTGGTGAAGAAGAAACGACATACATGCCTCCCCCCCAGGCCGAGCGGTTTTCCCGAAAGGTTATGTCGGAAAGAACCGGAGCGGCGCCGTTCTCACAGTAAACGGCACCGCCCGAGTTGGTACCTACAATCTGGCCGTTTTCTTGGAATAGCGCGTTGATCACCGTCGGGGAGGCGCTATTGCAGTATATGCCGCTGCCCTTAACGGCGCGGCACGAGATGAAGCGAACGTTGGTGAGAGTCGGTGAGGAGCCGTTGCAGTACATCCCACCTCCCGCATCGCTTCGGTTGTTGTAAAAGGTAACATCGATCAACGTAGGGGATGCTTCTTCACCGCAATACATGCCGCCGCCTCGCCAGCCGCCGGCGTTCTCCGAAAATGTGGTGTTGATCACGACGGGCGAAGCGTCGCTGCAATACATCCCGCTGCCGTAACTTTCAAGCCCGCTTGCCGCATTTTTGCGTATCGTGCAGTGAGAGACGGTTAGAGCGGAAAAGGATCTCACGAAAAGCGCGCCGCCGCGGTTTGCGGGATTGGTGCCGGTAGCGCGACCGTACTCAAGACGGCAGTAAGAAATACGCGAAGAATCATTTGTAGTGGGCGTCTCGTCAAACCGAATACCTTTCCAACCCTCGGCGGTGTCCCGAGCGGTGAAAATGATCGAGTCGGTCGCGGTTCCTACCGCCAGAATTTGGCCTTGGACATTAATGGCATAGGAACTCTGAAATTCTACATAGGTTCCCGGCGCAATAGTCAGGCGGCAGGCGTCATCAATGGTTACTTCTCCAACCACCAGGATCGTATCGGCGTCCCAGGTCTGAGAGACATCAACATGACCGCTCTTGTTGATGCTTGATGCACGCACCATCAATGCGGAGCAAATGCAAAACGCACAAAAAAGCATACCGGTTCTCATGGTTCCCCTCCTTTTGCAGGCCCTGATCACTGGATCAAAGGATGAATGGGATTAAAAAACGATCCGACCCTCGATTTGCTGGATTAGAATATACGGGATCACTTTACCTCCGCTCCCCTCTAGAGTATGGTTGCCGCATGCATACCGACAACAATTTTCACGCGAAATGACGTGGAAATGCGTTTTTCCCCTTGGGATCCGGACTGCTCTTGAAAAAGGTGTGAGCCCCTCTGTCGCTCAACAGGTGATATGCATTCAAAATATAATCCCCCACGGCAGTCTCCGGCCAATTTCACGAGGTGGGACACAAACGCCGAAGACTACCGTTAAGCGAGCTACAACGTTTCGGGCGATATGGGCTTTGAGTGTCTTGGCACACCTTAAAAATGTACAGCCTATCCCAAACACTTCTTCACCGGCTGAGACGGAACGAGGAGGCGGGGAAGCAAGGTGCGTCCCTTGGGGTATATACTCGGTGATATGGCCAAGGGGCGCACCGCCCTGACCGCCCTCCGCGGCTCGTGGCAGCCGGAATGGGGTTTCGGGATAGGCCCCTAATACGTCGGAATGCACAACAATGACAACACGCGGCGTTCCATTCTTGAAAACCCTATGGTGCCGGCTGCAAATAATTACTTTTGACCGATAATGATATAGAATGGCGTTTCGAGATCGAACTCTTGGAGGCTGGTGTGCCTGAAACCTACCTTTTTGAGCGTGGCAAGGTAAAAATCCGGTGTTCTGAAATTGCGATGAAACAACATCACCGGAATCATGGCGTATGAGGGGGTTCCTTTTTCCAGGTCGAGCGGGCCGCGCTCGAAAATGATGCAGGTACCGTTGTCGGTCAATAGCTCGTAGGCTCGTGCAATGTAGTCGGCAACGGCCTCTTCGGGCCAATCGTGCAAAAACGATTTGAAGCTCACGGCATCGAACGTACCGGGAATGGGATCAACAAGAGCATCGCCACTAATAAATCGGATTCTATCGGCTTCGGGATGGTCTTGCACATGCTTTTCACCGACCGCGCATACCACCGGCAAATCGAAAACGTTCGCATACATGTGCGGCTGTCTTTTGCACAACTGGAGCGCGAATTCACCGCTGTTGCCGCCGATATCCAAGAGCGTCTTGTAGCCGCTAAAATCATGACGTTCCATGCAGACCAACGCTTCGAACTTTGTCACCGCGGTAGTGAATCGCATCCAGGAACTCGTTATGGCGTAGTTCTCTTCACTCATGGTATAGCAGCGCTGATAAGTGAATAGATCGAAGGTTCGTGAATCGCGCATGAATAGATCGAAACGCCCGACATAGAGTCCGAAATGCTCTTTGAGATCGGCCATCACCATGTC
The DNA here is from genome assembly GCA_014729595.1 of Chitinivibrionales bacterium. GTDB lineage: Bacteria > Fibrobacterota > Chitinivibrionia > Chitinivibrionales > WJMI01 > WJJU01. Next base: position 3,910 of record WJJU01000354.1, on the reverse strand, counting down.
GGCGTATTCGATTTTCAATTCAATGAGTTCACGATAGGGGAGCGATGCCGCGAAATGAGGGGTTAACGAAAAACGATTATGGCTCCGTGCGACAACACCGTTTGCCGCCAGTAACCGCAACAGCAGCAAGGAGCCTTCGACATCCGTTCCGGTCACGCGGGCAATGGTTTCGAGTTCGGCACCGGGATCGGCAACGATGTATTCGATCAGGCCGTTTGCAAGGCCAAGCTTCAACGCCTGCGCATCGACAAACGTCGTCAAATACCGCTCGATACGAAGGTAGTCGTACGGGGCGGTGCTCGATATGGGATTTACGGTATTCGTGTCCATACTGATAAGGTGCCATTTCCTTTCCGCTACATTTTCTTCACTCTTGTCATGCCCGAGCCGCGGCATCCATCCTAATGAACGGCTTGTCGGGTGTTATCGCCGAAAGGACTTCTTTGATGAATGAAATATCGCGCGCCAAACAGTGTGTGCCGCCCCTTCTCATGATATCGCTCTCCTGAATCCTGCGGAATATGGCGGCGATCGATTCTTCTTTGATATTACCGAACACCAGCGGCAGGTATGGGCACGGAAGAACATCGCCGTTGGTCATGATATGGCAGAAATATTGTTTGGCGGAGCACACCGAAATGTCGTCTATAGGGGTGTCGTTGGAATGGAAATAGATGCGCGGAAGGTGCTTGGGCGAAATCAAATCGACCAGCTCTTGCTCTTTCCCATCGGAAAAAGGACTTGTATCGGTGAGGTTCATGTTTCCAATGAATCGTGGGAGCAGAATTCTGACATGATCAGCGCCCTTGGTGAAGACAAAATCGAGAAAAGTATTGAGATGGTTCAGAAAATAGTCGCGATCCTTTGGTACAAACGAAACATCGACGGGCAGATCATGCTTTCGGCATAATGCTAAAGCATGCGTGGCTTTGACAAACAAACCCGGTAAGTTGCGATTGGTGTCGTGAACCTCTTCACGGTAGTCATCCAGGCTCAGGTAAACCTGGTCGAGATTGGCTGCTTTAATGTCACATATATAGCGTTCATCCAACCGCCATCCGTTGGTCTCCACAAGCGTGAAGAATCCGTAGGATTTTGCCAGCGACAAGATATCGAACAGGTCCGCCCGCAAGGTCGGCTCCCCCCCGAAAAGATCGATTACCCGGGTTCCCGACCGCTGCAAATCGGCAAAGAGGGTGTCCAGTTCGGCAAGCGTGGGCTCTCCCCGCACGTGCCTTTTGATATGCGCCACGCCGCAATGCCGGCAGTTACATTGACATCGTGCGGTGATGCTGATCTGAACGACTCCGGGGATGTAATTATGATTGTCCATGTGTTTACACCACCGGTCCGGCGGTTGTATCATCGATAAGCAAGCCTTTTCCGTTGGCTTCCAAAAAATCATGAACAACGGCAAGTCTATGGGCCCGCCGGCAAGAATCCACTTCGTCCAAGCCGGCGGCGGCGGTACGGGGATTGGTTGAGTAGTTCATGAAAAGGCATTCATCAAAATGAGCGGAAGCCTCCAGGGTACGGGAAAAGTCTTCATCGGTCTCGGTCGGAAAGTTGATAATGAAATGGGTGTAAAACCACGTTTTCGGGGATAGTTCTCTTAAGCGCCTGATCGTATCGAGAACTTTGCCCGGGTCGTATGCTCTATTCATGAGATGCAATATTCTTTGCGAGCCCGATTGAAGCGGTACATTCATGTAGGTTATCCGGCCCGTTCTCAGGAGTTCTTCGTATTCACCTCGGCGAGCAAGAAGTGCCGCGGGGAACAGGTAGTGCACTCGTAGGCGAACCCGGGGATCGATCTCCAAAAGCGTTCGGGCAAGCTCCACGAAACTGCTGTTGCGGTCGGCGCCGTAGCTGCCGCAATCATCGGCGAGCAGGATAAACTCATAAGCACCTTCGCCAACGCTCGTTGTGATTTCGCGGATGATATCGGCCGTCGGAACGCTCTTCGTCGACCCTTTCGCATTCTTTATATTGCAGTACGAACAGCGATTTTCGCACCCTTGCGCGATAAGGACATAGCGAACGCCTGGATCGTAGCTTTGTTGGTATGGTATAAAATAATCGGGATGAAATGATGTCACCGATATATCCTCGATTGCAACCCGGTGCTCAAAATGGGTGTTTATTGCTTCGATTGCTTTTGAAGAAATGCGCATAACCCTCTGATCCGAAGCGGTCTCGATTCCCGCAAAACAGCCGAACAGTACCACTTTCTTCACATGCGGACGCGCAAGCACGAATTGAAGCTTGTTTTCGACATCGTTGACCTTGCCTGTGATTACGCAACAACTATTGACAAGGACATTCTCGGCATTCTCGAGCTGATTCGAAAGACGGTAGTTGTTGAGCCGAAAAAAACGAACCACCTTCCCAAAGTGAAGGGCGCTCATTTCGCAGGTCTCGCCGCAGTTGACGAGAAAGAATGTGTCTCGTGTCGAGAAGGTAAAGCTCATAAGGCCGTCCGAATAGAGGGTTTGCACTGCATTCTCTACGCCGTAGATCAAAAGCTCCGCCGGTTGCCACGAAAGAATATAGTACCCGCGCGGATCTTTTTTGAATAGTATAAGCGTTTTCCCGTTTCGCCCGACTGCCCGGTGCTTCTAGAAATCCCGGTGGTGCGGGGTCGTTTTCTTGTGAGTCCGCTGCGGCAAATCGTGCGGGGGCTTTGCGTGGGGCTTGACTCGCTTAATCTTTTCCATGCATTTTACCATTCGAAACCTTACCGGGTGTGGGAATAACCGAGGAGATCGCCCAAGCAATAAATCACTCTAAATAAAGCGAGTCAATACATAGCCATGGATAATGAGTCGATGGAAAATCATCGGAACCGAATAAGCCCGACACACCGTCTCGCTACTGTTGCATTATGTTTGATTTCCACCATTGCAGTTGCATTTGCCGCGGCTCCGAAATGGAAAACCGGCACAAGCAAGGACGGCAAAATCACGGCGATATACCGAATCGGGCATCGAATCGATGAAAACGGTAAGCGTTTTCCCCTGATAGAGTACCGGGCTACGACGATCGACAACGTCAGTATGCAGCGATGCATTGCGGTAATGAAGGATGTGTCGAATCACAAAGAATTCCACGATGAGGAAATATCCAAAACAGTCAAAACCGTATCGGACAACGAATGGATTATTTACTATTACAACGAAGGCGCGGGGCCTTTTCCCAACTCCGACGCCGTGTATCGCATGAAATTATCCGAGGATTCGTCGAGCGGCTCGGCGGTTTTCACTTTAGGTGCCGAACCAACCATGCATGAGGCAAAGGAGGCAAAACGCATAAGGTATGCCGACATATCGTACGAGTTTAAAGATCTGGGGAACGATACCACCAAAGTGACGATCGCTACAAAAATGTCTCCACCATTCAAAGTCCCGGCATGGATCCTCAAAGCGGCCTTCCCGAAGGTGGCGTTCACTATTGTACGAAACTTTGTTACGTATGCAAAAGAGATCCATTAGATCACAAAGCCGTAACAATGAAAAGAAGGTTCTCCCCATAAATCCCCCGGTGTTTTTCGTTAATTACCTGCAGTTGCAATGGTACAACGCCGCACACCCGATCAGTTTGCTCAAACTCATGCGGTATGCAACGGAACAGAGCCATTCCGTCCGGTTTATCGATTGCATGGACTACGACGTAAACACGCGCAAAACACCCCGTTTTTAGGAGAATATGAGGGCGGGGGCCACCGGTCCGGCACTTGGATAGTATGGAATAATTCTTGGCTTAACGATTGGCGCCGCCTGCATGGAAGCATGCGAAAGGAGGAGTGGCCCTGTTCCTCGGCTGCTTACTATGACCGCAAAATCAACGGGCGGTTGATTTTAGCCGTGAATTATATCCTACTCAAAAAAAGTGGGAATTCCCAAGCAATCGG
>WJJU01000353.1 GCA_014729595.1 Chitinivibrionales bacterium | reverse complement strand
CGAGAGCTTTCGATTCGGTACTATGACAAGGTAATTCGAAGTTACTTTGAACTCAAGCAACTGGGCGACAAGGTCGATTCGTCTCACGAAAAGTAGCGTCCATCGATGGGACGTATCGTTACTTTACTTGCGACCGACCATTCTTGATATTTATTTTGGGCAGGTCTTCGCCGATGTCCGGGTCGGCGTGTTTTGGAAGACATCCCCCACGCCTTGGAGGTTAGGTTGCGCTCGGCGGCAGGTAATGCATTCCAGGTTGAAGAGGGCTGTCTGGCCCTATATCTACGAGATATTGCACGCCATAAGGCTCTCACGCTTGCCGAGGAAGCCGAGGTGGCAATGCGTATCCGAAAGGGTGATCGCAAGGCTTTTGAGCTTTTGGTGAATGCAAATCTTAGATTTGTCGTGAGTGTGGCCCGCAACTACCAAAACCAAGGTTTGTCATTGGTCGATCTGATCAATGAAGGCAATGTCGGATTGATTCGGGCGGCCAGGCGATTCGATGAGAAAAGGAATTTCAAATTCATATCGTACGCGGTTTGGTGGATTCGTCAGGCGATCCTGCAAAGTCTGGCCGATCACTCGCGAATTGTCAAAGTTCCGGTCAGCCGTGTAGCGGTCCTTCACAAGGTAGGTAAAGCTCGTTCTCTGCTTGAGCAAAAGCTTCGGCGCTTGCCCAATACCAGGGAATTGGCCAATGAACTCAATATCAGTGAAGACGAGGTCGTGCAGTCCATTTCGATTGGAAGTGAGTGTACGTCTCTGGATGCACCTATGGTAATGGGCGGAGAAGGTGCGTTGATCGATTTCATGGAAGATTGCTCTCAGGACTCTCCGGATGAAAGCATCGAGCGTCTTTCGGTTGGGCACGACGTAAATGAGCTTCTTTGTGTCCTTTCGGAACGAGAACAAGAGATTGTGCGCCTCTATTTCGGGATCGACACCGAAACCAGCCACACCCTGGAGGAGATCGGGCGGCGATTCAATCTCACCCGTGAACGAGTACGGCAAATAAAGGAAACGGCTCTTCGAAAGTTGAGGCGATCCGAGAACAACCGTCGGTTGCGCAGCTACATGTCCCTATAACTTCGCCTCGGAAGTCGTAGAGCGTAGCACGGAGCCGTATGCAAGCGACGTTAAGGCGGGTTTTCACCGTCACTGAGGCGCTATTTGCAGGCGTGGCAGGGGTAACGCCGCGGGGAATGTAACAAAAGTGACGGAGCAAATGGCCAACGAAAACCTCGGAACATGGTTTTGCGATACTCCCTTAGGATCTCGGCGGCATCATGACCCTTGCCCGTTCTTGTTCCCGTCGCGCGAGACGACGCGGCGATAGCCGAACAGCTTTACGGCGAATAGTGCGGCGGCGGCAAACTCAAAGATCGGATGGAATCGCGATCGTTCAGGTATCGCGACCGCCGGTATGCCTGCCGGAAAAAGGCCCGAAAAACGCGCTCACCCACCAATACCTCGCCCCGTTCGGCTTTTGGTCGCTTGGGGAACCCCAAAATAAGAACCTTTTTACCGGTGAAGCTATATTTGCCCTGAAGCTTCGCCGTTGGCGGCAAGTTCACTTTCATCGCGGTAAAACCGGATCTTATGCTCCAGATCAACCACCGCCAAAAAGTCCATAATCTGTTCATTGGGGTTTAAAATTGCAAATGAGCCTTTGCGGTCGGCCACGGATTCGATGCATTTGACCAGGACGGCCATTGAACGACTCAACAGATATGAATTCGGTGTGAATCGTACCGCGAATTTCCTGACACCACGCTCCAGTGCTTCTTCGATCATCTTCTGAAGCTCGGAGATATTTGAGTAGAGATTTATGTCTTGAGTAGCGACCAAGACATGATAATCGGCTACTTCTCGTGAAATAAACATCATAATGTACGCTTTCCTCTCGACTACTTAATAATAAATCATTTCACGGTGTGCGGTAAGAAATTTTATGCGATTAAGCCGAGATTATGTAGGGGAAGGTGCTGGTGGATGTACCAGATCTGGTACTTTGGCGACAAGATCGCCTTGCCGCAATCCGGTGAGTTACCACGATGAAACAAAAAAAATCCGCATTTATATCCGTCGGTGATGTATTTTGCCTTGGCTACTTTGTCGGCACTTCTACAATAAATCCATAGGAGCCGCTTTGAAAGCCTCGTATCCAAATCCTTTTTTTGTTGAAGAAGGCAGTCTGGCTTTATACTTGAGAGATATCTCCAAGCATACGGCGCTGTCTGCCGAAGAGGAATATCGTACCGCAATCCGGATCAAGCAGGGGGACCAGCGGGCTCTCGAAAAGCTTGTAAAAGCGAACCTGAGGTTCGTGGTGAGCGTGGCCCGCAATTATCAAAATCAGGGAATGTCTCTGGCGGATTTGATCAATGAGGGAAACCTGGGGCTGATACGCGCCGCAAAGCGATTTGATGAGAAGAAGAACTTCAAGTTCATT
>WJJU01000352.1 GCA_014729595.1 Chitinivibrionales bacterium | reverse complement strand
TGTCGGTGAATATCTGGTGCTCGATATTCTGCAACAGAAAGCCGATGGTTCGGGAGGCTTCGCGAATGTCGATGCTTTCGGATGTATGCCCATCAATCGAAATGCTTCCGTTAACCCGTGCAGGGATAACGCCGGGAACAGCGCCGCACAGTGCGAGTCCGAGCGTCGATTTACCGCATCCGGTCGGACCGGAGACCAGCAGGCACTCGCCCTCGTTGAGCTCCATGTCGACGGCGTCAAGCGCCGGCCGTTGCGCGGCCGGGTACTGAACCGAAAGCGATGTCGTTGTGATCACCATGGGAGGCGTCCCCACTGGATATATGCGGCAAGTGCAGCGCAGCACAGAGCCGCGGCGATCACCGTGACATCCGGTACCCCGAAGCCGGGCTCGCGAAGGCTCGTTCGTTGGGCGCCAGGAGCAAATCCGCGCAATTCGAGACTGAGCGCCACACGCTCGGAGTATTCGAGAAGCAGAAAAGAGAGTGGAACAAGGAAGCCCCGATAGACACCGGCAAGCGGCCGGGGCTTAGCCGGCGCGCGCAGAGAAGCCGCTCTTCGAAGCTCCCCGACTTCCGCGGCCATGACCGGGAAGAAACGCCAGACAATCATAAAGGAAACTATCACCCCGTGGGGCAGGGGAAGACGACTCAGGGCGCGCGAAAGATCGGCCGGCGCCGTCGTGGCGGCGCACAAGGGTATGGCCGCCATGAAGACCGTGATGCGCAATGTGTACCCCAGCGCAGTGGGCCACTGCCGTGCTGCCGCATAGTTGAGGGCGGTCATGATTCCCAGTAGCAGGGATATTCCCAGCGCCGTTCTGAAACGCACGGGTATGCGCGCCGGAACCAGCAGCATAATCAGAAACAGAACCACCGCCAGCAGCGCCTGCCAGTCGAAAAGGACCACTGAGCATAGCGTACAGAGGCCGCTGACAACAACTTTCGTAAACGGGTGAAGCCGGTGAATAACGGTATCCGCGCTATGAGCCCGCAGCAGAAGCATCAGTCGTTCGCCTCAATGTTCAGCTTTCCGGCGCGCGCGAGTTCATTGGCGATGCGCAAACCGACAAGCGAGCTGATGAGCGCGGCGACAAAAATAGCTGCTTCGGCGGCAATCCAGACCCACCACACGAACGCATGATATCGCTCCGGAGTAAACTTGAATGAGATGAACATCGCTGCCGGGAAGGCGATCATCTGATACATGACAGCCGCAACCACGGGCGCTGCCTTGTTGGTGTACCCTTTGAATACCAGTGAACAGAAAGCTTCGGCTACAATCGTACCCGTCAAGACGAAACCGGTAATCACGGGCGATATCATCAGGCATATCAGCGCATAGATTCCCTTTATCAGAAGCAGCGAGCCGGGACGGCGGAGGCGCAGCAGGGCAATGACGATGAAACAGTTTGAAAACAGACTGACCACGGCATTGGCCAGGCCCGGGATACGCAGGGGCAGCGTAAAGGGGATGATGACACTTGACACAACAAAAAGGACGACGACGGTCATTGCCGCAAACACATATTCGCGCGTGGACCAGTAGGCCTGTCTCATTCCATAGCCTCCTCTATATCGCCTTCGAGCTGGAGCATACGATCACGCAGAAGTGCTCGTTGTTCTTCGGAGGCCTTCCAGTAGCCTCGCGAGTCCGCCTCAAAGAGCCGTTTGATTGTTTCCTCCGCCGCAAAGCGGTTGTTCCTGCTTATTCGATTGAACATCGATTCGTCTCGGATATATCGGTCGGTCACCGCAGTAAACACCCATTCGTCAACCGCGTGTGTCGTGGCGGCAAATCCAATGAGGTACTCGACACGGTCGCTGATTTTCTGCGCACCGTGGAAATCGTGTTTCAGCAGTTCGTCAATCCATTTCGGATTAAGAAGACGGGTGCGGATACCCCGGTTAAGGGATTCCTTGACGGTTTCCGTCCGGATAATCTCCTTGGTGGTATCGCTTATGAGCATTTCGGGCGCTTCACCGCGAATGGATTCCACGGTGCGGGAAAGCCCGCCGAAGAATTCGTAGTAATGGTCGAGGTCCATGATCTCGTATTCGTGGGAATCCCGTACCTGGGAGACCACTTCAACCTGCTGGAGCCTGCCGCGGTAGGCATCGAGGTTTCTTTCGCCGTGGATGTTTCCCGCATAGAGATGACTCATCGTGGAGGTGAACAACCCCGCGATTTGCTCTTCGCTCTGCCATGCGCCAGTTTCGATAAGATTGGTGGTGCGCGTGCCGTATTCACCCGCGCGCGGCCCGAATATCCGCCCCGATGCAATCACCGAAAGGTTTTCTTCGGGGACCATGCCGCGCAGTGTATCCGCAATCCGCTTTGTATTGCCCCGTACCGGATTGTCTTCCGCGGTTTCATCGAGCTGCGAAACGAGGTGGAATGCGCGGTCTATCATCTCCATCACGTTCGGGAACATGTCACGGAAGAAGCCGCATATCTGAACGACACAATCCACCCGTGGACGACCGAGCTGCTCGATGGGAACCACTTCGAGCTGTTTGTAGTAGGGGTTACTTCCGGCCTTTATGCGCACGCCCAGATAGGCCAGGACTTGTCCGACCGTTTCACCCCGGGTCTTTGTGGTCTCAAAGCCCCAGAGTATCACCGCGGTGCTGTTCGGCCATTTCTTGTGTACATCATAGTAGTGCCGCAGCGTATTCTCGGCGATTTCGGCGCCGCGTTTGACGGCTTCTTCGGAGGGAACGCGCCGGGGGTCGAACTGAAAGGAGTTTCGTCCCGTAGGCAGCACCTCGGGATTGCGCAGCGGATCGCCGCCGATTCCCGGCTCGATGTAGCGTCCGTCAAGACCGGCGAAGAAGTTCTCGATTTCGTCGGTTCCGGTCAGTTTCCCTGCAGCATCGATCGCCGCCCGTACGGCTCTGGATTCCTCATCGCCGGCCGGGTAGTTCCCGTTGCAGATCGCTTCGCGAACAATTCCTTCCACGTCATGTTCTATCTCTTCCAGCGCGCGTGGCGACGTGTTGTTTAGACCTTCGGTCGCTTTGGACGGACACAGAAGGGCCTCGTAGTCAAGGCCGCGTTTGCGGGCGAGAAGGCGGTGCAGCGAAGCGTGCGCCGCGCGGTCGGTACGAAGGTAGAAGACCGCAAAGGCAATGCGGTCATCAAGCGGTATGTCCTCGCCGAGAATATGAAGCCCCTTGGGGATAACCGAGCGCTTCATCATGCCGATCTCTTCCTGAATGGCGGCAACATCCGCAGCGCCAATATTGTTCTCAAGGGCCAGTTCCATTATCCGTTTCTCCAGACGCGCGGCGCGGGATGGTTCAAGAGCACAAGCCTCGAGGTATTCGGAAATGAGTTCGTCGAAGGCTTGCCAGCTTTCGTAGAGGCCTCCCGCGGCAAACGATGGTGAGTTGTAATTGACAAGTGTGCCCAGGCTTCGCCGCTTGGCAATGGTCGCTTCGGAGGCGTTAACAACGTGGTAGTAATACAGGTGCGGAGTATCGCCGATCAGATTTTCCGGGAAACACTCCGCACTCATTCCCATTTCCTTGCCCTTGAGGAACTCAAGCGTGCCGTGTGTACCGACATGCACGATACAGTCGGGTTTCCATTCACTGGCGAGCCATCGGTAGAACGCAACATACTGATGGTGGGGCGGCAGCGTCTGGTCGTGGGTGGTTCTGTCGGGGTCATTGTGATATCCCCGCGCGGGCTGAACACCCAGAAGCACATTGCCGAAAGTGAGTATGGGAAGCACCAGCCGGTCATCAACGCTCATGATCTTTCCCGGTGCAGGGCCCCATTCGCTGTCGACATCCTTCGCGGCGCTGATGGCACGGCTCAGTTCAGCATACTTTCGTGAGTCGATTGCGCATGTTGTCCGCAAGGCATCTTCGGCCGCTCCCCATCGGGGGCTGTTGACGCAATGCCGGGACAGAATCTGTTCATGCAGCGGCGTATCTCCGGGGCCGTCGCCGATGTCGTACCCACGATCTTTCATTGTGCCCATGAGTTGCTTGATGCTTGCGAAAGTGTCAAGGTACGCAGCAGAGCCAAGATTGTCTTCACCGGGAGGGTTGTCGTAGGCGATAAACGCAATGCGTTTGGAAGCGTTTGGCTTTCGCCGCAGCGCGACCCAGTTCAGAATTCGGCTGCATGATCGTTCGATACGGTCATCGATAGCCACGACCTGCTTGACCTTTCCCTCCACGGCATCGCTTTGCGTTTCGACCAGGCCACAGGAAGGCAGCGGCTCAATCATCCCGTCGACCTCGGGGAGGATGACCGTGGTGAGCGATTCGACCGGCGACATCCCCTGTACCGATTCGCGCCACTTCTCGATTTCACGACCGAACATGGGGCAGGTCATGAAGACCGGCGCTCCGAGTCTCTTGAGCAGGTCTATCGTATCGCTTTGCGGCGAGTCGCCGAAGGTCGACAGTTGAAACCATTGAATGTATACCAGTGCATCCAGGATAGGAGCATCACCGCCCATGAACAGTGCCTTGATCGCGCCGAGGTTGTGTGGTGCAGTTGAGAAAACCGGCATGATATTGCATCCCCGTTCGCGCAATCGACGCACATACTCTTTCGCCGGGACAACGCTCTGATCGAAATGCATTCCTCCATAAAAGAGAATACCGATCGTGGGCTTGTTCATATCAAAACCGGTGTCCACCCGGTACGATTCGAGTGATGACGAAGTCCTGTCGCTCAACGGATCATAGATGCCAAAATCCGGATACGTTCTGGGACGAGGCGGTTTCCTA
>WJJU01000351.1 GCA_014729595.1 Chitinivibrionales bacterium | reverse complement strand
TTATATTTCAAATAGTTACACGTTCTTCTCTTGTCTGAAAATATGTATATGTGGTCATTCACCGATCCGAAATCACATGATCGAAAGTATGGTATGGTATTTTTTTTGCGCCGTGCGATGCACAAAGTTATTTTTAGGGATTGTTTAGAATTGCGGTCCCGTCGTCTAGTGGTTAGGACTCAGGATTTTCATTCCTGCAGCAGGGGTTCGATTCCCCTCGGGACTACCAAAGGCGGCATTTTTGAAATTAATTCGAAAATGTCGCCTTTTTTTATGCTCAAATTGTAGCGAACAGGCACCAGGCTTGCCGCTTATTGCCACAGGCCATGCTCCACATACGACGGCAAGACATATTATTGGTCTTCCCCGCCCCATGCAGACCTACTACGTTTCGACCGGATGGACCCATGTACCGGGCATGGTTTTTGCGCGAGCCTTAAACGGCTCTAACGGTCAACCATACGGAAGAAGCCGGCCTAAAAAACAAAAAGCGTTGCGCAAGATAATAAGGGCAATCCGACAAATTATCCATGCCGAACGAGAGGACATTATATGCGCTCGATGAGGCTTGAATACCGCTTTCCCCGGCACAATTTGTACTCCTTTAATCTTGTGCGGCGCTGCCCTTACCGTCATTTGGGCGCTTTGCACCGCCCACGGTTACCACTGACATCCTTGTCTGCCCGACGGCAAAAAAGTTAAGGCGGTCATGAAAAAAGAAGCGCTGTATTTCTCACTTGCGCTTATCTTGTGCGCACTGGTATTTATAGGTGATTTGCTGATCGGACGCGGTTATGTCGAGTGGCTGCTGTACATAGTACCACTTCTCTTGATCTACCTGGCCGGGCGGCCTTCACTAACGTATGTACTGCTTGGCGTCATAGGAGTCCTTCTCGGTATAGGGTTTCTGGTTTCCCCCGATCCGGGTATCCCGAAAATCATATCTCTCACCGACAGGCTCGAGGGTTTTGTCGTGTTTTTAGCCTATACGCTTATAATCAACGCGCTTATTCGATCGCGAAAGGCAAATGTTGAAGCCCGCATTTCCGCGGAAGAAAAGTCCGAAGAAATATCAGTGATCAATAAAGAGTTGGAAGCATTCTCCTATTCAATTTCACACGACCTGCGCAATCCGCTGCAGGCGATTGGCAATTTTGTAGAATTGCTTCGAGAAGATTACCGGGATTCTCTTGATGAGGATGGGCATGAATACCTTCGCCGCATCGACATTGCGGTTGGAAAAATGCAGCAGCTTATCGATGATTTGCTTTCTTTGTCGAAGATTTCTCGTCAGGACTTGAAACGGGAAAATAACGATCTGAGTGCTATGGCTGCATTGATCCTCAACGAACTGGCGCACGCGCACCCCGAGCGGCGGGTATCGTGGCACGTACAAGACGCCATGTGGATCGACGCCGACACACGGCTCGTGAATATTGCTCTATCGAACCTTCTTGGTAACGCATGGAAATACACCGGCAAAACTGAAAATGCAAAAATAGAAGTCGGCATGGAAAAGCAGGAGCAAGGCACGGTCTACTATGTTCGCGACAACGGGGCGGGATTCGATATGCGCCGCGCCGACACCATCTTCGCCCCCTTTCGTCGACTTCACTCGGAGCGAGAATTCAGCGGGACGGGAATCGGGCTTGCCATTGTTGAGCGGATAGTACAACGGCATGGCGGGCAAATTCGAGCTGAATCACAGGTCGGGAAAGGTGCGACTTTTTATTTTACTCTTGAATAGCACCGAGGAGACTAACAACGAACTGAATTCACGAAGATTCAGCTTACGAAGAAAAACGTTTTCCATTGTTGTATACGTTACCGTATACCAAGATTGTAGGACGTCGACCGCGGCGGTTGTTGCGTTATGGGCACGCGGGACGACGGAATTCGGAAAGATGTTCATGCGCAATTGGGGAAGGCCCGCTTAATGTTGGCGTCAATTCATTTGTCGATACGAGACACCAATCGGAATTGGTGGTTTTCGGCTCATGCCGATGATCCTCGTGCCCC
>WJJU01000350.1 GCA_014729595.1 Chitinivibrionales bacterium | reverse complement strand
GCAGAACATCTTGCACTTGGCCCAATTCTTTCATTGTGAACCTCCTTTTTCGACGATAGCAACCGCACGAATCCATGCGGCCCCGAGACTTTTCAATTTTATCGGGAAACAGCAAAATTTGAAACCATGTGATTTCGGAATTTTATCCAAATTGCATAACCGCTCAATGTGACAATATTCTTTCTCTCGGCCATAAAAATGCGCAGGCCATAAAACCGTCTTATCGCGGGTTTTGTAGTATTTATTGAGCATAATGGGGAAAGGGCAATCGAGGGAATAGCAATCGGTGCCGATAATTTTGACACCTCTACTCACAAGATACTCAACTCCGCTTTTGCCAAGCCCCGGCGCTTCAAAAAAATATCTTGGAGTTCCCCACTTTTTATCCGTTCCCGTTCGCAGCAGTACGATATCTTTTTCTTGGATCGTATAATCGATTGTTGCCAAGGCATTTTCAATATCAGACGAATTGATCTCATAGCCCGGTTCCGCTTCGGCAAAGTTAAGCACAACCCCGTTGCCAAAGCACCATTCAAGTGGGACTTCGTCAATCGTACGAGCTTTTCGTCCTTCACTTTGCCGCCCGTAATGATATGGTGCATCCAGATGCGTACCCGTATGTACGGATAATGATATCGTCTCTTCATTGATAAACTCTTCATTTGGAAAAGATTTTTTGGTTATGCGTTCTTTTCCCGATATATAATTAACGATTGCCCGGATCTTTGCAGACAGGCTCCGTTTGCCTAAAAACATTACTCTTCGACCGAACTTTGATCCGCCCGAATGGGGTTGCACCTTCAGTTTAATAGGCATGGGCTCCGAGGGATTGCTCGCGACATCTACGCTTAAATCAATTATTTCCATCATTGCTCCCGAGCAACCGTTTTTTTTACCGCATTCGATCCTGTGAGTAGGACATCATCAAATAGCGCGTTCCTCATATCGTTTGCATTTATGCGCATGTAATTTTTCAAATCAGTGTAATCACGATGTATATAGTTTCCGTACCTCTGAGCCGATTCTCTGAGTTTTTTTAGCGATTCATCTACCTGTCCATCGTCTTGAAGAATGGATAATGTAGTCAGGTAAACACGAATTATGATGCTTATTACAAGTGGGTTATTTAAAGAAGTGGCCTCTTGCAATATCCTTCCGGCTTCGGCGTGATATCCCTGCAATATCTTCAACTCAGCATAGTTGATATAATGATTAGCATTAGCGGAATCGGTGTTAATCAATTCTTCATAATAAGCGTTCGCTTTTCCGTCTCCGTATAAATCTCTCAGAAGGTATACGTAGCGTTTTATTACCCACGTATTTTCCGGGGATAGCTCCAAGGTTTTTTTGAACCATTTTTCAGAATCTTCGAGCTTCCGCGCCTTATGCAAAAAAAACGCATAATGGCTAATGTACCAGAGATTATCCGGCTCAAGATCTAAAGCTTTCTTGTAATATATGGCGGCTTTCTCGAAGTCGCCCGTGCGTTCAAGCAGATAAGCGTAATATCCGATCCGAGGAACGTACTTAGGATCACTATCAAGAATCTTATCGAAATAGGTAAGTGCCTCTCGATGACTATTTTGCTTTCCCAAGCATATGGCATAGTTGACCAATGCCGTTGCATCGGTCGGATTTTCCTGCAAAATCTTTTTAGTTAATACCATGCTTTCCGCATAGCGTAATCGCTCCTGTAAACACCAAGCGTAGGCAAGGCGATGTTCTCCGTTTAGACTTGAACTTCCTCCCATCTTTTGTTTTTCATCATACAACTGTAGAGCAGATTTATATTCGCCTTTTGCGTAGAGCGAATAGGCATACCGCAGTGTTTCCGAAGACATTTTGCACCTACTCTTTCAATACTATTTCGCACCCACCGTCTTTTGTTTTATGGTGGGATTGTACTTATCCTTATTGCTAAACAAGAATTTGTTTGACATCTATTTCACTTATTTAATGATATGGACTTATGGCCAAGGGCATATCTGTTTCAGGAATTCACCACTGGTGAGATTAGGGTTAACGTGATCAATCCGCTTCCCACATAGGTCGCCCGGGTCCGAGAATGTCATAATCCGGAATCCACTCAGATAACAACATAAAGGTCACCTTGCGCCGCACCATGCAACAGTCGCGTGGATCTTCCGTCCACAATCAGGGAAAGGTCGCTCATTCCGATGAATTTTCCTGCCATAAACCGAGAATGTTTCCGTCGCCGTCGGCGAAATGAGCATAACACCCCCTTCCGGGAACAGTTACCGTCTCGGTTAAAATTTTCCCCTCATAGGCTTTTATTTTTACCAAAACCCGCTCAATAGCTTCTACTCTTATGTATAGAAGCGGATTAGCCTTTTCATGGTCATGGCTCGTATTTGCTCTTCCCGCGTGTACTCGAATTGCCCCACCGACAGGGTATTCCGCGGCAAATCGCAATAGAAAATAGTCAGGAATTTCATTATTCACTACCTCCCACCCGAAAAGTTTCGCATAGAACCGAGTAGTTTTTTCGATATCGCTCGAGATAAACTCAATATGGCACGGTACGTTCTTCATTAATCAGGATCCTCTTCGTTTCCATGACGATATATTGAACCAGTTCCTTGCGTC
The DNA here is from genome assembly GCA_014729595.1 of Chitinivibrionales bacterium. GTDB lineage: Bacteria > Fibrobacterota > Chitinivibrionia > Chitinivibrionales > WJMI01 > WJJU01. The sequence continues at coordinate 166 of WJJU01000350.1, read as the reverse complement.
TATTGTAGACAAAATCATGGCTTCCGTTTATTTCGTGCATCCTGTAGTATTCCGTGGTATACCGTTTCCAACCTTTGATTTCTCCGCCGTTTACCAGTAAATCTTTTTTTCCGCAAAAGGTAATGATCGGGCATGATACTCGACTAGAATTGGAGCAAAGGTATGT
>WJJU01000349.1 GCA_014729595.1 Chitinivibrionales bacterium | reverse complement strand
TCCCAGATATAAGCAAGACGTTCATAGTCAATCAGCTCCAAGCATTCTTCATCATGATTTTTAACCAATGCTTTTTGTTTATATGAGGTTATTGCAGTGCACTCAATATTACAAAGCACCGACCCAACCGTATCGCTCTTCCGGACACAGCGCATAAAATGCATCCCACAAAAATGCGATGGTTTTGCCTGCTACGCTCGCCTATTTTTTCTTCCGTCCTTACTTTTGGGTAATCCTTCACCGCACATCACGTCTTTACCCCCGGTGCAAATCGCTTTCTGCCTTCAATGATCGCTTCCTTCGTGAGTAAATCATATCCCAACTTGCCGATATTTTCGGCGATCATTTTCAAAGCGACTTCACGCGCAAATACCGGTATTTTCTCGAATTCTTCCCGTCCGCTTTTATCCCATTTCAAGCCAAGTTTATCGGTAACGATACCGAGTTCATCATCATCCTTGATTCTTCTAATCCCCATCATGCCCTCTATTATATAGCGTGCTTGGGAATGAAGGGCGTCGTACACGCGTTGTCCGACCGAGCGCGATATGTTCCTTGCCCATTCGGTATCCTCGATCTTTTTGCTGATGGGAGTATTTTCAATAAAATCTACCTTCTGATATTCAAATGTCGACACACCCGCGCATGCAACCGGTATCGCTTTGCTTGCAAAGAGGGCGGGCCACAACGAAACAAAGGCCATTTCCATGCCATAGCCACCCCCGTTAGCAATCAAGCCACCCATTTTACCTCGAAACAATGAAGACTTTCCCAGATTTTCTTTTCCGGATACAACTAGTTCTTCGCCGAGGAATGGTTTTGCACGACCCCCTATAAAATCAGTGGTTGCATTGGCGGCATGAAGACCATAAACAGGAAAAGAGAATATGAGTGCATCGGAAGATCGTATCATCTCAACTAAGCTAAGCGTCTCATCCCCATCACGGGAAAGTAGTGGACATTCCCCGCCCCCCATACATCTGCTGCACCCTTGGCATCGATAGATATTCATGCTCGATAGGTGCACGGCATCCACCTCTACGCCATTTTCCGAAACAGCTTCAAGTGCTTGCTGAAGAAGGTACCATGAAACACTTTCTTGCTTGTCCATTTTGTGACTACCACAAAGACCGAGAACCTTTAACGATTCGCCTTCAGCCACTTTCTCCTCCTTCAAAGGCCGGATACGATTATACTACCGTTGCGACCACAATAATTTGTTTTTTTGTCGGAACATGTCTATTTATATAGCAACCGCTTGTGCAGAGTATCAACTATTTTTAGTTTTGCAGCCTTCCGTGCCGGATAAATTGAGGCAATAATTCCCGTCGCAACTGCAAGAGCAAGCGCGACAACTCTGAACATCGGCGTGATCCGAGGAATAACATACCATGGTTCAGCCGCCCCGAACCGCATTGGAAATGTATAAACCAATCCTCCAAAACCTCCAATTATGGTTACAACCACTTGGCTCAGTAAAAGACCGGCTAATCCTCCAGCGACCCCATAAATGACCCCTTCATGAACAAACAGCATAATGAGTTGCCCTGACTTCATTCCTAGCGCCTTCATCATACCGATTTCTTTCATGCGTTCAAATACCGACATTTGTATTGTATTTATGACGGTCGATGTAACGAGAAAAAAGAGTATTGCCGACACTACCATTATCATGACATTTTGTATACTCATAACATTTTTGAAGAAAGTCATGATTTCGAGCCATGTCAAAAACTCCACTTCATGCCCTGCTTCCCCGGCTTTGATTTCCAATCTTTTCTTTATTGTCTCCATGTCTTCATGTTTATTTATTCTGATAATAACTTCGGTAGCCTCATTTTCCAGTCCAAGTAAACGCCGGCCGGTTTCAATATGACTATATATAATTCCTTTGTCACCCATCATCATTTGTGTAAAAGCGCCCTTCACCTTAACCGAGGCTGTGTTTAAACCTCCATGCGCCGTTCTGGCCAATAGAGTCAATCTATCATTTTGTTTTAATCCGAAACTTTTGGCCAATTGCTCGGATACAACTATTCCATCCATATCACTGGTATCAAGTGATTTTCCCCACTTGATATTGCTCGCGTATTCGGGGCAAACGTTTAATAAAGTCTCAGGGTTATAGGCTATTGCTACGAACGGAGTCGACTGCCCACCATTCGAGATCATTCCCGTAAACTTGAGACGCGACGCAACGGCTTCAATACCTTGGACCTCTTTAACCAATTCCACTTCCGGACTATTCGTAGCTATTCTTAGATCCAAGGGAGAAGTGTCTAAGGACTTTGAGTATCCTTTTCTAAACATTTGAAGGTCACCAGTTTGTGTATCCGTGATGCTTCTCTTGAGTTCGCCCTGTACTTCCTTTATCATGCCCCGAAGCATAGTCGACACAAAAACGGCAAAGAGAATTGATACTGTTGTTATTGCAAAACGACGCTTGTTCCGCATCGTATTCCGAAGAGCCATTCTGAGCAATTTCATGCTTGCGTTGTCCTCTTCAATTTTTAACCTTTTGATCGCTTACTACCGCCCCATCTTTCAACCGGGTGATCCGATTTGCATATCCTAAAACAAGCGGATCATGAGTTGAAAAGATGAAAGTGGTTTTTTCTTCTTCGTTCAGCCTTTTCATGACGGCCATAATTTTTTCGCTTGTTAGGGAATCCAAATTTGCCGTCGGCTCGTCCGCCAGTACAATTCTTGGCTCCGTCACAAGGGCTCGCGCTATAGC
>WJJU01000348.1 GCA_014729595.1 Chitinivibrionales bacterium | reverse complement strand
GCTTAGGTGATCACCGTCGAAACCGGCCTCGGAATTGCACAATACCATGCCGTCGGGTTTTAGCCCGTAAATGTATCAAACTTAAACGGCGGGAGGTGCGTATGTTCAAGAACATGAAACTCGGAACCAAGTTGCTGGTGAGCTTCCTCTTAGTCGGCACGATACCTTTCGCTATTGTAGCCGTCGTCGCTCTCACCAATGGAAGCAAAGCTTTATCGGAGCTTGCTTTCAACCAGTTGAAATCCGCTCAGGCGATCAAGGCTAACCAAATTCAAAATTACATCCGGGAACGTATGAGTGATGTGTCGGTATTGGCCGGTAATTCAGCGGTAGCAACGTCAATGACCGCGTTTAAGGATGCTTTTGAAGAAGAAGGCGATCGAGTCAACGGTGAAAATTGGCGTGAAGTGGAACGTAAGCATGCAGACTGGCTCGTGCAATACAAAGAAGAATATGGATACTACGATCTGTTCTTGATCAGCAACGACGGCGATGTAGTTTACACGGTGGCCAAAGAGTCCGATTTGGGGCAAAACCTTGTCAGCGGCGGTCTTGCCGACAGTCCTTTGGGGAAGGTATTTCGTGAAGCGCGCGGCAAAATAGGGTTCGCTGATTTTGAGCCGTTTGCGCCCAGTGGCGGTAAGCCGGCTTCTTTTGTCGCCGCGCCGGTGCGAAAGGACGGCGGCACTATAGGGGTGGTGGCTCTTCAGATGCCGCTTACAAGGATCAACCGAATTATGCAGGAACGCGCGGGTATGGGAGAGACGGGCGAAACGTATTTGGTAGGACCGGACAACCTTATGCGTTCCGATTCCTATTTGGATCCGACAAATCATTCGGTTGCGGCTTCCTTCAGTAACCCGGCCAAAGGTAGCGTAAAGACCGTGGCGAGCCGTGAAGCTTTGGCGGGTCGTACGGATGCAAAAATTATAGTTGATTATAATGGGAATTATGTTCTCTCGGCTTTCTCGCCGGTAAAAATCGGAGATGTTACGTGGGCGTGCATCGCGGAGATAGACCGCGCTGAAGCGTTCGCATCGATAAGGTCGCTTCGCTGGATTATCGGGGTTGTGGCGCTCCTTGCGGTGGCGGGTATCATCGGTGTTGCGCTTCTGATCACCCGTACAATCACCAAACCCATCAACGGGGTAATCGGTAACCTTGGTGAAGGGGCGGGACTTGTCGCATCGGCTTCCGAACAACTGTCGGCATCGAGTCAGCAGATGTCCGAGGGAGCGAGCGAACAGGCGTCGAGCCTGGAGGAAGTGTCAAGTAGTCTCGAGGAAATGTCTTCCACCACAAAGCAGAATGCGGACAACGCCCGTCAGGCGAATACGATGGCCACCCAGGCCAATACCGCCGCTGAGACAGGACGTGAAGCCATGAGTAAGATGGGCCAGGCGATCGGTCGGATAAAGAATTCATCCGATGAGACCGCAAAGATAATTAAGACTATCGATGAAATAGCCATGCAGACGAATTTGCTTGCGCTCAACGCCGCGGTTGAGGCGGCACGCGCCGGAGAAGCGGGGCGGGGCTTCGCCGTTGTTGCCGAAGAGGTGCGTAATCTTGCGCAGCGCTCGGCGGAGGCGGCGAAAAACACGGCGGACCTTATCGAAGGAGCGCAGCGTAACGCCGAGTCGGGCGTCACTTCGTCGGGCGAAGTCGAGTCCGCCTTGGATCAGATTTCGGATAGTATAAAGAAAGTGGCCCAGCTCATTGCGGAGGTCTCGGCGGCAAGCGATGAGCAATCACAGGGTATCGATCAGGTTAATACCGCCGTGGCTCAGATGGATAAAGTAACACAGGGCAATGCCGCCAACGCGGAAGAATCCGCTTCGGCCAGTGAAGAGCTTTCGGGGCAAGCGCAAAATCTCAACGCCATGGTAAATGAACTGATAGCGATTGTCGGTGGAACGGCAAGGGATACCCTTGCGCAACATAGGCACGGCAATCAGCAAGGGAGGCGGGTTGGTGACGGTCGCGCGGCACGGCTCAGTCCGCCGGCCGGGGGAAGCGCGGGGTTGCGGCGAGCTGCTTCGCATCCGACGGCCTCTCACGCCCCGGTCCCCGCCGCCGTGGGTGAGCTTCGGCCCGACCAGGTCGTACCGCTCGACGACGACAAAGAACTGCGGGAGTTTTAAGCCGAGGATGCTGGGTGGAGAAGGCTTGCTGGTATCGAAGAGCATACCCCACCCGCCGGGTATGCCAAACCCTTCATAGCGGGATGTGATCCACGGCAGCCAACGCTTCGATGCGATACTCTACGAGAGACTATGCAAAAACTACCATTGGAATGGCCATGCCGCTCCCTGTTTCGGGGGGCGCGGCATGGTTCATTTCGGCGACTGGATATGGATGATGCCGGCGTCTCTCGCCGGCATCTCGACCTCTCGCACTATCACTACTCTCTACGGCCGGCACAATACCTGCAACGCTTACCTCGGGGGAAGTAAAGTGACCCGGGGCGGAGGAATACTATGGCCGGCGATGTTGTAATTATTGAAGACGAAGAGGCAATTGGCTTTGCTTTGACCATCGTACTGGCCCATAACGGAATCGCGGCGGCTGTTGCGAATTCGGGAAAAGAAGGCTTGGCGTTGGCGTTTAAGGAACATCCGGGCCTTGTGCTCGTCGATGTGCGATTACCGGATATGGAGGGGTGGGATATTTGTAGGCGTTTGAAGGAAGGGGAGGCCGGCTGGGTGCCGGCGGTTATGTTCCTGACCGCCGCGGCCCAGGAGAGCGATCGGAAGAGATCGGCCGAGGCCGGAGCCGACGCCTTTATAGCAAAGCCGTTTGAGATGAATCAGTTGGTGGCGGAGGTAAAGCGTTTGCTGGGAATACCGCTGAGCGTTTAGAAGCGTTGCGTCATTTATTCGACGATGCCCCAAGCCCGTGCACATTGTGCGACGGCTAATCTCGTGAAGCATCATGGCCACGACTGATTGAGAGGTCGTGGGTCTACTTGTATTGAATAGTAGCGTTTTGGTTGGGAGGGAGTGAATGACTTCCGGTTCGGTTGCCGCACAACTGGTCGACAGAGAACGGGAAGATGCACGTCGGTTCAGGGC
>WJJU01000347.1 GCA_014729595.1 Chitinivibrionales bacterium | reverse complement strand
GACCAATGAAGGAAAGGTCGTTTTCTTGGGAAAAGCCAAGCCGTATACACATTCCGACGGCATTCTTACCTACAAAGATACGATATTCAAAAAAGGACTTCGTTTCACCAACAACCAGGAATCGATGGTTACCGACAGCTTTCTAGGCAAACCGGATATTGTGCTCGGTGTTGACGGTGCGGAGACGATCGTACGGTTCGGTGGTTACATGAATGTTCATACAAGCGGATTCGCCTTATTTTCTCTGACTAACGGTGGTAAATTCGTCCTTACCAAAGACGCCCGGTTAGACTTTTTGAGTGCATGGTATACGCGACAAATTTGGGTCCGCGGAGACGGAACCGGCACTCTCGAAATCGGCGAAGGGTTTACGGCCGACAGAACCAAAGACGGCACGATTAAGCTTGCCGTAGGGGCTTATCGCATAAGCAATGCACGGCTTATCATCAAAAGCCAATCCGGGCAGCCGCAGTATTGGTTCGAAACAAGCGGTCTCAACGGCCATTTGGTTTTCGAAGATCAACCCGGCGGGGTTCTTATCATCGACGGTGAAGATCAAATCTATGACGCCGCCGTTTGGATAGATGTCGACATGGCCGTCGACACCCGTAAAAATTTCACCCACCGGGGTGAATATGCGGTATTGACGGGGGCGGGATATGAATACGGCTTAGCATCGGCTTTTCAATTCCGTAAGCCTAATATTACGGTCACCAAACAAGGTGCGGCCGATCTGATACTTGCCGGTGAACAGGCGTACCGCGTGGGGTCTCGCTTGCTTATTATTGAGGGTGCGGTCCGCTTTAAAACCGACGCCGTAGGGGGCGTATTTACCGGCAATGATTATGGAACGCAGGAACTGGGGGTGCGAATCATGGACAGCGGAGCACTGATATGCGAAACCACGCACCTTCATCTTAAAAAACTAAATATATCGGGGAGTGGACGGGTGTGCGTTCGTTTGGGCGATACAATACATATCGATACGAATACGGTTCTCGATGGGACCCTGACGGTTAGTGCGGACGGTGTACTTCCGCAAGAAGGAGAATGGAAGCTGTTCGACTGGAGCGGCGTCGAGGGACAATTTGCGAACGTGGAACTTCCGGCGGCATTTGGAAATTGGGACATATCCCGTTTGTATACTGACGGGGTCGTAAGCGCCGGGGGGGGTAGTGCGGTCAATCACTCGAGAACGCAAGCATTCATGATTCGTTCGCCGCGAACCTCTTCAGCTCACGTGCGTATAAAAGACGCGGTTCCCTTCGATCGAATTTCTGGCGGCCGCATGTTCGACATCAGAGGCAGATCGACTGTTCGCCATACGTTCACACATGCTCCACAGGGCGTCTTTATTATGACGCCTGATGCCACACATGAACCCACTCGAACGGAATAGGGGGTAACCGCAATGAAATCAATACTTTATGCAAGCATTCTCTTATTAGTCTCCGCCCATCCACCTTATGCGAAGAAAATCAATTACACGAAAGACACAATCGTAACCACCGCCGTCTCGTGCCCGGGGCGAAATGATACAATCAGCATAAACGGCGCTTTCGCTACTTTGAAATGTACGGTATCGGCCGACATGCCTTCATCGAAGCTTACCATCGCATTGAACAACGGAAGCAAGCTTCTATTTGCAAAGGAAACGGTATTGGACAACAATATGTCTTCGGGCATACAAGCTCGTCCGGTGTTTTTTGTCGGCTCGGGTTTGCGTGACACTATCGATCATGAAGTATTGTTCGATTCCGACCATACGCATTACGATACTTCGCTCGCTCCGGAACAACAGATATGGGACTCAGAGCACTGGAGACCAACGGCAATATCATCCAATCATTACGGTAATCTTACCTACATAACTCGCCATTCAAGAAACCTGCCGACTATCCATAAACTTTCCGGCAATGACACGACGCATACGCACCACGGCGTGCTTAATTTTTTCGGGCAATCTAAAGGAAATTCCACCGGGTATTCGCAATGGCTTGTTCGGGATAATCCGCAGACCTATGACGGAGTACTCTCCTGGAATTGTTCGTTGAGTATTGATTTGGAGCACGATTTGACATTCACGGGAGTTTTTCACGAGGCGGCGCATGTCTATTTCGGTAATCGCGGGAGTAACGGGGCGATCCTGTTGAAAAAGGGGCCCGGTACGCTGCACATACAGGGTAGCCAATGTCATGCCCCCGGATCATCAATTCATATCCTTAACGGAAGAATTCGTTTTGCAACCAATCCGGGGGATACGATTTTTGTCAAAAAGGATTATTGCGGGCCTAATTTGAGAGTAAAAATAAATCAGAATGGAGAAGCTCACTTTTTAACGGGGGAAGCGGTATACGATGCGCATGAGTACTATTATTTGCCGACTTGCCGTGTGAATTCCATACATTCATGCGAAAACAATGGCGTCGTACGCATAGGTTCCGGCAAACTGGAATGCACCGGTGAATTTATCTGTGAGCCGGAATCCCGGTTTATTTTCGAACTAATTAATAATGAAACGACGTGTCGTGTAGCCGGAGGGCTAACACTTGACGGACTGCTGACGGTATACGATGTGGAAGCGGCGACGTGGAATCATGTTTTGTTTGAATCAGAAGAGCCAATCCGGGGGAAATTCGATTCGCTCCATCTACCGGACGGTGCATCGTTACGCTACGAAACCCACATAGTGATTCTTGAAGCCGCATCGGCACATGCAAAACGGTCGATCGCGAAACCGCGGAATCGCAAATCATTGCGGGATGCACCCTCCGCACTTGTAAACCTACACGGGCGACGGCTTCAGAGTACCATTACCGACAATACCGTCGGAACACAACTATTGATTCCCTTCCGCCGTTATCGAGAGGGTAAACCAAACATAAAACCGCGCATCCATTTAGCGGAATAGTTGTCACGGGTGGCAGTTTCGTTTTCCGGGGCCGGCCCGCATAGTCTCCACCGAGTAGAAATGCCATGGGGTATTGCCCAACGGCATCGTTGGCATGGACTCATTTCGGGAACATCACCCGCCGATAATCCGGGGGGTAATAAAAATCACCAGCTCTTTTTTCGTTTCCTTTGTATAGCTCCATCGAAAAAGATACTTTAGCAGAGGGATGTCGCCCAGAAGCGGTACTTTGCGCCGCACCCGACTTTTCTTGGTCTGTAAAAGTCCGGAGATCCGCACGGTGGCTCGATCGCGTAGGCGGACGAGGGCCGACGATTGTTTGACATCGACAATTGGAGCGGTGGACCCGTTCTCCGACTGTTCCGTCGAGACTAGATCGGAGATCAGCGGATCAATGCCGAGTGTTACCCAGCCGTCGCCGGACACTTGCGGTGTCAGCGAAAGTATTACCCCGACCGTGATGACCCGTACTTCTTCGGTCACCTCTCTTTCTCCCGTGGTTGGATTGGTCGATACGCTCGCGGAAAAATAGGGATAGTCGGTTCCAATCTTGATGAGCGCCGGCTGATTGTTCAAGGTCACGATTCGTGGTTGACTGACCGCGTGCACCTCACCCTGCTCTTCGAGTGCCTGGATCAATGCATGCACATTGTCGTCAATCGCCATATCGAGCCGTAGCGCCGAGGCATTGAATGCCGGCCCTTTTTGAATTACCCGGGTCATCGCACCCAGCGACATATCGCTCCCCCATTCCTTAATCTTGGCGGTGACGGAAGTCCAGTCAACCCCCAACTCGCTGTCCTTATCGAGAGAGACCTCGTAAATGCGGGCCGTAATTTCAACTTGACGGGTAGCGGCGGGAACGACCGCTTCCAGAAAAGCCTCGACGGCATTAAGACGTTCCTCCGAATCAGCGACCTGTATTACTCCCGCCATATCGTTTATAATTAACCTGCCTCCTTCCGACAACATCTCTTTTATTTGGTCTTTCAACTCCCGCCAAAACACGATCTCATCCGCGGACCTCAATTCAATACTGCCGGCTTCGCCGGAGGCAGTCGAAGAAAGGCTTGCGGTACTCGAGCCCTGTCCGGATCTTCTAAGGCGCGGATAGTTAATCTTGAACATTCGCGCCCCATCAAGGTCCGCGACCTCGAGCACCGGATCATTTCGCTCACTCTTGTCCGCGTTCCCGAAAGCTCGCACCGGTCGCCACACCTTCAGTTTTTTTCCCTCCCGTTTCCATTCAAGCCTTCGAACCCCCAGAAGCTTCTTCATCGCGTCCTCCAGCCTAACGTTCTCAAACGCGACGGTGATGGTTTCGGTTAGATTAGTGTCACCGACAAAACGAAGGCCACCCGATTGCGCGAAGAGTTTTAGTGCGGTGGAAAGCTCAATGCGATCAGCGCGAAAAGAGTACCGTGCCGCTTGCGCGGTATCATACAAGACGGTATCGACCGGAACGGAGTCGGGCGGGGCCATGAAAGTGAGGTCGCTCGCGGCGGCATTGGGCGCCGGAGAACACGCAAGAAGCATATACATCAAAAAAACAAATAATCCTACCGTTTTCATGGAGTCTTTCCTTTGTCGAATGAAACACTTTTCGGTCCATTGCGCCCCGTCACGGTGACGGAATCCGAAGCGATTGCCTGGACGACGCCGAATATACTGCTGTCGCCTCTGCCGACGTAATGTTCGCCAATAAGCGCTACGCCACCCGCGGGACCAACCGCTACGGCGCGAAGACGTGGCGGCTTGTTCCGTTCGGGTTGCTCTTTCGCCGTTTGCTTGGCGCTACGCCACCTGATGGGCGATGCCGCTCGCATCCGTCGGTCGTTTTTCGTATTCACCTCCTGCGCACGCACGACCACTTTTGATTCCATCCCCGTGGGAACGAAGGGATTTCGCAACAGGGAATCATTCCACCCAACGCTACTCAGTTTGTTACGCGGTTTGTTTTCGGCACTACGATTTGCGGTCGGCGAAGAACTCACATCGGTTTCCACGCCCCCGCTCAGTGGCGCGTCAAGGGAGCTT
>WJJU01000346.1 GCA_014729595.1 Chitinivibrionales bacterium | reverse complement strand
TGGTATGTAGAAGAGTCTGTGCGTCGTACCAGTTTGCCAGATAGCGGAGATACGCGCAGACGGGCGCCGGCGTTCTCCCCTTGTTAAGATGATTGCCTGCGCTCATAAGGCAGTACACACCCATTCCATAGCTCGGGTCGGCATCATTGTCGCGTCGCCCATAATCGTAGAGATCGGGGAACCGACACAGGAGGTGGCCGTTCTCGTGACAGAACGTCCCGATACTGAGGTCGATCGCTTGGCGCCCCATGCTGGTGATCATGTATAGATTAAACCTTTTGCCCCGCACGGTATGGTTGACGGCACTGTTATGAGGCCATAGGTATCCGTCCACATACTGCGTTCTTCCCGCATACATAATATTGAGAGCATCGACAAACCCGGCGTTTCGCGAGTCATAGCGCGATAGATCGATAGTATTCTGAGCCGCGGCGCGCTCGATCGCCTCTTCGATCGGAGAATGACTGTGATAGTAATTTCGATCGCGGCCGAGCGTTATCGGTCCCACGACATCGTTCGTGTATTTCAGCCAGCCGCTCGACACTGTTTCAAAATAGCGCTTTACCGAACAGTGGTTGCCGTTACGGTTGTATTCATCGGCGTTGAGCATCTCCTCTACATCGTCTTTGCTCACCGTGCTGCGCACATCGGCGAATTCAACCAGTATCGTCAGTCCCCGCACTTCTCCCTCACTTACCCTGCGGCCCGGCAGGAGGCCTGCGTTTGCCCCAAACGTGCGATTGCCGGCAAAGGGCGAAAGTGCCCCGGGGGAACGCAATTGGGAATATCTTCCGCGTAATTGCCCACTGCGAATTTCGGGCGTTTCCCGGAGATGGCGGCGGATACCGCGCGGGGGCCGCTTGGCGATCGAACTACCCGTGCTTACAAAGCTCCCCTCCGCCAAAACGGCGTAGCAGTACATGCCCCGATCCTGGTCATAGACGGCGGTGTAGCCGTCGGGCGTCTCGTGAATAGCGTAAAACTCATCACCGGTAACAACGAGTTCCACCGGCCCCCCCTTTTCTTGCTCGAGAGAGATATGTTCGTTGACGATGAAGCTCACGGTTTACTCCTTCATTGATTAGATTTTGCGGCCGGAATACTTTGATCCCCAAGAACATGGTATTTGCATCGGGCAAAAGCAAGGCTTTTTGACATTCTGGCATACGTTTCATTATTTCGGCCAACGGCTATCAACGATAGCAGTCGGTGGGGTATGCCCGACAATATTGGTTCAAATAGCATTCGGTGAAGAATTCGGCGGAGATATTTCAATCGACTAACGGCGCTTGCGGGGAAAGACGCGACTGTCGGCTATGCCGATTTTCGCTCGATTATAATTGGCCGAACAAATCCTGTTGTCCCGATACAATCGTATCGAAATCCAGCCCTACCCACTCGAGAACCGAATCGGCGACGGGGCGAAGCTGGCAGTCAATATAGTGCTCATAATCCAACGAAGAGCTGCGGTTATTGGCCGGTTGCGGCCCTTCGCGGGTTATGACATAGTATACGACACGCGGAGGTGTGGGAAGCAGACGCGCCGCCTGTACATGCGGCGGGACGGAACCGGTATATTGCGCGATCGGCTTTCGAAGATGTTTGCGATAGACAAGCTTATCGTCCATCTTCCCTTGCTTGACCTCCTCTACCATCCGCACGATATACTCCTCAACCGGTTTCCTTTCGAAAACCTTACAGTAAAGCTCATTCTGAAACTCTTTGGCCAGCTCGGTCCAGTCGGATCGTGCCGATTCCATTCCCTTAAATCGCAGCTCCAAGCGTCCATCACGCTCGATCGCTCCACAGTAGCGCTTTTTGCTCCCCTGCGTACTCCCGCGAATCGTAGGCATCAAAAAATATCTGAAATGACACTCCTGTTCGAGTTCCAGAGCCGACTCTACGGCGTAGCGACTTCGCAGGTGCCCGGACAACCATCCGTTGGTCTCCAGCACTATCTCTCCCCCCCGCCGCACCGCCGTGTCTTGACGGCCGGGTCCCAAAAGTACGAACAGCGAATCGGTGTCGCCGTAGATAACCGACAGACCGGTCGTTCTTTCAATGTGTTCGCACGTTGTTCGGAGTATATATCTTCCCGTGCCTGTAATCGCCCCCGCCAATTCTTCGGAAAAAAAACGACAACCCGTGGAACCCAGCACTCCGTAAAAACTATTCATGAGTATTTTGATGGCTTGTGAAAGAGGCTGGTTGCCGGTTGCTTTCGCTTGGGCACGCGCCTCAAGCAGTTCGGCGATTATATGCGGCAGTAAGGTTGGCGATCGGGCAAACGAGGGGCCGACGGGAGCCTGTACACGGTTATCCGCCGGTGCAACACACCCTAAAGGATCAATCAGGAACGTCTTAATGATGGTCGGGTACAAGCTTTTGAAATCCAGGAGCAATACGTTTTCGTAGATACCCGGCTTTGAATCCATTACATACCCGCCGGGCAGCGCCGTTGAAGGGCGTGGGATATCGGCTACCTCGCCCGCTACATACCCTTCGCGGTGAAGCCGCGGGAGATAGAGGTAATCGAATGCGGCTACGCTCCCGCCGACACGGTCGAGAAGATGTCCCGAATGCTTTGAGCGCTCAACCGCATCGGCCAGCAACCCGGCTTGCTCGAATATCTCCAACGTAAGGACGGCGTCGTTAAGATTGTATGCGGCGAGAGCAGGCTTGTCGACGGCAAACAGGCGATCGATTTCCGCGATTTTCGCCTCTCCCTTCCTTGCCATCGTCTTGCCCTTGCCAAGCATCCGAGAAGCCACGTAATCTAATGCGTAGCTTTCGTAAGTATGGTAATAGGTCCGAAGCATTATGGGAACATCGAGTACC
>WJJU01000345.1 GCA_014729595.1 Chitinivibrionales bacterium | reverse complement strand
TTATCGACGAATCCGGCACGAAAAAAGTAACGGTAAACCTACCCGATAACCTCACCGTATTTGCGATTCGAGCCGTTGCGGCAACCAAAAAAGACAAGTTCGGCTTCGAAAAATCGGAAGTGTCGGTACGACTTCCGGTCATTGTGCAACCTTCGCTCCCGCGTTTTTTGCGGATCGGCGATTCGTTCAGCGCGGGAGGCGTTGCGCGTGTTGTCGAGGGGGCGGGCGGCAAGGCTCTGTTCAGCATTGCCGCCGATGGGCTTGATCTGGGAACTACGAAACCAAATGCCTGGAACGACATCACGCTTCCGGACAAAAAAGCACGGCCGATCTACGTCCCGATGACCGTGCTGCCGTCTACCTACGACGACAACGGCAAGCTCACCCGGGATTCAATTACGGTACGAATGAGCGTTAGAAAAGCGCAAAGCGAAACGGGCGATGCTTTCAGAGTCTCGATACCACTGCTTCCGGATCGTGCGCCTCATACAAACATCGTTGTCGGGCCGGTGACAAAAGATTCCTCGTTCGTTTTCGAAAAGATTGCCGATGTTCCACGCCCCAATACCTGCAATCGCTACTTGTTGGTGAGCAACCAATCGGCTGTCATCAAGGTGCTCAATGCGATCCGGTATCTCATTCTGTACCCGCACTCTTGCACCGAACAGCGGGTCAGCCGCGCGTATCCAAGCCTTGCATACAAGGGGATTTGGGATAAAATAGGTATCGAAACGCCGGACGAGCGATTGCTTGACTATGTCAATGAAACATTGGATTACTTGGCAAAGGTGCAAACAGCCTCGGGGCTCTTTGCCTACTGGCCCGGCGGTGACGGCTCCATAAATATAACCGCCTACAGTGTTGAATTTTTGAGCATGGTGAAAAAGCTGTCCGAGCATAATGGTCGGTATCGTTTCGATGAGACGGTCTATGAGCGGGCGATACGGGCTTTGGAGCGTGCCGTTCGCTCGGACTATAGCAACTTTTTGGGCGGCTATGAATTCTACGAACGCACCACGGCTTTGTATGCACTCGCTTTCGCGAAACGAGTGGGTCATGCGTATGCGGTCGAATTGGCTCTATTTAACGGAGAAGCTGATCCTTTAAGTCAAGCTCGAATCTATACCGCTCTTCACGAAAGCGGCAAAACGTTCAAAGGACATCTTCTTAAAGGGCTGGAAAACAAATTGTGGAATCATTTGGTTTTCAAAAAGGAGAACGGCAAGGAGGTATTCGCCGGTATGCAATCGGGGAGCCCGAAAATCGGTGCGGTGATGCACGGAAGTCAAGTCAACGACCTCTCGGGTATTGTTCGCGCCTTTGCCCGTGGCAACTCAAAACCCCAAAAAGCTCACATGGTTACGAAAAAACTCATTGCGATGGGATCTTCCGATGGATGGGGAAACACTCATGCCAACGGCCTTGCCCTTCTGGCGCTTCACGACGCCATTTTCCATAATGACCGAAAACGAAGCCGGGTCGCGGTGACGCTTACGGCAAACGGAACAACCGAGTCGCTCAAGACGCCGGACTCAACCGGTGTTATAAAGAAAACGCTTGCGGCCGAGGATTACGGTGAAATTTCGTATACCGAAAACAAGGGCCATGACGACATTCAAGTCATGCTTTACGAAAGATATCTTCCGCGGGCCAAAGGCGGTATGGTCGAGGCGGTTCAAGAGGGGTTTGCGGTCAAACGCCGGCTCATCTATGTGCACGAGAATGATTCGGCCGATACAAAGGTATGGATCGATTCGGGAGGAATGACCCATACGGTGAACTTGGGGGCAACCATCGAAGAGCATGTTCAGGTTAGCAACCCCAAAACCAACCATTTTGTCGCGGTGTCCATTCCGCTTGCCGCCGGCTTCGAATATCTCAACCCGGAACTCAAAACCGCCTCAAAGGACTTCCACCCAAAAGGTCGTACGCCGGACTCCGGTACCTACAACACGTTTCTCGATGACCGAATAGTCTATTATTTCAACAGAATGGAAGCCGGTACGTACGATTTTTATTTCAGAGTACGGGCTACAACCTCGGGTACATTCACGCAACCCCCCGCGCACGCGGAACTCATGTATCAACAAGATGTTTTCGGGCATTCGCCGGGAACCGAGATTCAGATAGTATCGAAGGAGTGAGAAGCCATAGAATTATTGTCCAATGCCTTTATGCTCAAGAAACCGTACATAAAGCGTATCTCCTTTGTCCTATTCGGTATTGCTCTCGCGTACGTCATTTCGGCGGTATTTGTCGGTATGGTTCGCGGGCGCTTACGGAAGGTGGAGCCGACCTACTTGCTGGTGGATCGCCGTTATGATTTTGTTGCGGAACTCGAGAAAAAGGGGGGCGATTTCGGTTACTGGCCTTTACCCGACAGCTTACCTGATCAAATAAGACTCTTGACTTTGGCGGCTGAGGACAAAAGGTTCGACTCGCACCCGGGTATCGATCCCAAGTCGATTGCGCGAGCCGTGTGGTGCAACTACTTCGAACGCACCTCCTATTCCGGTGCATCGACACTGGCCATGCAATGCGCACGGCTTCAGAATCCCGCCCCAAGAACCTGGTACAATAAAATAAGTGAAGCGATTACCGCCGTTATTTTAACCGTCGTGAACGGAAAAGACAAGGTACTCAAGCACTATCTGACCATTGCACCATACGGCAATAGAATACGCGGCATCAACTATGCCGCGCGTAGATATTTTCAGAAACCTATTCAAGATCTGTCATTTGCCGAGGCGGCCCTACTCGTATCGATCCCGCGGGCGCCGGGAAGATTCAACATGTTCACACGTGACGGTTTTGGAAAAGCGAAAGGTCGGGCCGTGTTAGTGCTGAAGAGGGCCGCGGAGTACGGATGGATCGACACGCTGACCTACGAAAATGCACGTCACGAATTAACAATCATGGACCGGCCCAAAAAGGAATATCGTCCTCCTCATGCGCTTCATGCGATACTTGCAATAAAAAGACATTTGGCACGTCACCCGACTCGGGAACTCGACCCGTTCAACCCAACGGTTCGCCTGACGCTCGATCTCGACATGCAAGAAAAGATCAGGCGGGTTGTTGATGCCGAGATGGAAAAGCTGGACAAATTCGATGCGGATAACTGTGCGGTTTTGGTACTGGATAAGAAAAGCGGGGGTGTCTTGTCATATATCGGGAATGCATCATACTTCGACACAATCAATGCGGGCACTATCGATTTTGTGCATGCTCCACGATCCACGGGTAGCCTGCTTAAACCGTTCATTTATGCATGTGGAATGGAGTACAACGGCTACACCGCGGCAACGGTCCTAACCGACGTGGGGCTGCATTTCGGCGGTGGTCGGCGGCCGTACGTCACACGAAATTACGACAATAAGTATATCGGACCGGTCCTATATAAAACGGCTCTCGCAAACAGCCGAAACATTCCGGCGGTACAAGTGCTCCAGGATGTCGGGTTGCATCGAGTTTACGATATCCTTTGTAAGCTGGACATTGCGGAACCCGGTATCGATGCCTTTTACTATGGGCTTGGTCTTGCACTCGGAAATCTATATGCAAGTCTATACAATCTCTGCCAAGGGTATCTTTCGCTTGCTAATCGAGGAGTAAAATCATCGATCGGCTACTTTTACCCTAGTAGAAGCCGGCTTGTAAACACTCCCGCCGGCGCGGACGGCGGGCGCATATATGCGCGGGCTTCCAATCATTACAGCGGTATACCGGTGTTTTCGCCCGATATCGCGGAGCAGATTCAGCATTTTCTCTCGAATCCGCAAGCTCGCCTTCCATCTTTCCCGCGCAACGGCTTTTTGGAATATCCTTATCCGGTGGCAATCAAGACCGGTACCTCGCGCGGTTTTCGGGATGCGTGGGCCATCGGCTGGTCCGACACCTACATGGTTGGTGTTTGGATCGGAAAGCATGACAATACGCCTACGAATAAATTGAGCGGATATGGCGGGGCGGCGCCCTTTGCCAAAGCAATTTTCTCGGAGTTGCACCCTCAAAGAAACGACGGGCTCTCGGATGTCGAGTTCGCACCGCCGCGGTCCTATGAACCGCACCTGATAAGCACGCTCACCGGTGCGCTTGCGCATGAAGGTTTTCCGTATGCCACCTATGAGTATTTTAAGCCGGGTACGGCACCGACCGAGCGGGTTTCGCCCTTTCGGGTACTACCCATAGATATACGAAACGGACTTTTGGCAACACCCCTGTGTCGCAACGATTTTGTGGTTTACAAAAGGTTTATGATACTCCCGCAGCTCTTCAAAGACTGGGCGATTCGCGAGGGGCTGCCGATTGCGCCCGCCCGCCATAGTTCTCTCTGTGGACAATGGACCCAACAGGTTTCCCATAAGATTTCGATCACCAATCCCGCTCCGGACGCACTTCTTTACATCGACCCGGAAATGCCCGGAGAATACAGCAGTCTCATTCTCAATTGTGTGGTTGAACCGAGGTCCGAAAGCGTTCTGTGGTTCGTTAACGGTCAAGAGGCCGCGGTTTCGGAATTTCCTTACCGCCACAAGTGGCAACTCGAGCGTGGCACCCATACCTTCCAGGCCCAAGTGCCGTATACGCAATGTCGCTCTCCGGTGATAACGGTCACGGTATTATAATTTGTGTCGTGCTCTCTGTCTAATAGTGAAGGCATGCGGGATTAATCAGGTTCAAACGCCGACCATGCTTGGTATCACACATTTTTGCCTTTTCCATGTTCGTATCCTGTGTCGAGTCATCCGGAAAAAACAACCGGTACCCGTCAGGGGCCAGTTAGGTGAGTGCTTCGCGAATACGCCCATTTTCTTCCCAATTCAATCCGCGTTCGACAAGCAGCTTTGCCGTCTGTTGTCGTAGCCGAAAAAGGCCGACGATGATATCCGACGATATACTTTCGATGCGGCCGGCCTCGACCGTAATATGGAATAGGGAATGAAGAAGTGATTGGAGTGGGGCAAATCACAGGATGCTTTGAAAATGATCGAGAAAGGTTGTGATGATGCCTTCATTCAGGAAAGCACAGGACTGAGTGCGGAGAGAATCCGAAAGCTGCGCAAGAAGCACCAAAGACACTTTCTGTTTCCGGACGCCGATACCCATGGCTTGCTCGCTCATGGCGTCGAATAATACATCGAATTTCTCTTCATTGTCGCCGGTACGTCTAAGTTCGTCGACTGTATGAGACATTTCGAAGAACTCGTCATTCTTATGGGTTTTGGTACTTTTTCGCGTTAAAAGCGGGAAGGTAGATGCGGAAAGTGCTGCCGTGATCGGGTAGGCTTTCCACTTGAATAAAACCTTTATGCTGCTCGACGATCCGCTTCGTTATGGTCAGACCGATACCGGTACCGTCGCCGCCGGATCGGCCGGCATTAAAGATGTTCGGCAGGAGGTTGAGAGCGATGCCGCACCCATCATCATGCACGGTGATGCGCACATACGCGTTACCCGGACGGTAGGTGCCTATCAAAACTTGTCCGTCCCCGCACGAGTGTTCATTGCTTGTCTCTATTGTTATCTCGCCTTCGACTTGGATGGCATTTTTTGCATTGATCAAAAGATTCATAATTATCTGCTCAATATCGACACGCATGGATTCGATACGCCACAAGCCTTTTAGAGGATTAAATGATAATTGTATACGCCGGCCAACAACGGTTTCGAATAATTCCATAGCCTCGGCAATGATTCGGTTACAATCCAGAAGTGTCGGCGTCGTCGAGTTTTGGGCGGAGCCGTATGCCATAAGCCGCTCGGTAAGCCGTGCGGCGCGCCGGCAGCTAAGCTGAATTTTGGATAGGTAGCGTCGAGATACGGCAGATCGACAGCCATTAGTCATGGCCAAGTTGGCAAAACCTTGAGCCATGGTGAGCAGGTTGCGAAAATCGTGAGCGATCCCCGCCGCTTGCTCACCGATTTCGGCGTTACGAAGCACGTGGGCCAGACGGCGTTCAGCCGCGCGGTTACGCTCAAGCATTCGCCCGATGTGATCTAAAAGCTGTTCTTCACCAACCGGTTTATCCAGGTAATCGGCGCATCCTTGACGAATCAATTCAATGAGCAGCGAACGGTCGCCGTAGGCGGTGAGAACAAGCACTGGAATCGAGTGTTGTTCCTTTTGAAGATGTTTGAGCATCGCTACGCCGTCCATGACCGGCATCTGAATGTCGGTGATTACCAAATCGACCGGCTGTTCGGTTGACTGTGCCTCCCGAACATAAGCCAGCCCCTCCCGGCCATCGTGAGCAAGCCCGACATGATATCCCTGCGCCGTCAAGAGAAAATCCATTGAATCGAGCATGTGCCGTTCGTCATCAACAACAAGAAGGTGTTCGTGTGCCATAGTGTTTTTCGCTCTGATTCGTTAAAGGTGAACTTGTAGGAATTTTTTGGATATGGTACAACTCAAAAGAGAATCTGGAAACCTTGTTCAGCGGGGTTGTCGGATTCTTTGCGGTATCTCCCATGAACCGTATGATTTTGACTTTATCATAGAGGTGAGATTCTGCAATGGTTATGCCGAACGAGAAAAAGGGGCAATGTCCTCATAAGCGGCCATCCGCCGGAAAAATGAACCGGTGGACCGGTGCCACAAAACGGTACCGATAATGCGGTTGCAAATGCATAAGATACTGGAATCAAATAGCTTACGCCGGAGTGAATAGGTGTGGCGGTGGGAAGGTATGTGGCACCGGTTAGCCGGTCGTCCGCGGGGGATGCTGGTGAACTATTCGGGATAATGAGATGCTTTGGTTATTTGGGGGCGGACCTGGAGTGTTAAATTCGTGCCCTTTTGGGAACAGTCTCACCTCAAAAAGTTCATCCCAAACTAATGTCACCTTTTAATCTATCAATGACGTGCGAACGCTCATAAACGCACGCGAAAGGCTTTTTTCGACCGACGCGGTTTCGTGCTTTAAGACAGGGAGGAAGAGTATTTCATTACTCCGAGCCGAGTCGCTGTTGCTTAAGGGCATACGCCCCGATCTTTAGGTGGGGCTTTTCGTGATTAGCTCCTAACACGTACTCTGGCCTGAGCGATAGCTGTCAGTCATGCATGGAGTCAATGCAAAGCCCGCTCACCTCGGCCATCTACCGGCCCCGTCAGCAGTCATCCGTCTGCTCTTGACTAATTTCCATCTACGATCACAATCCACGGCGAAGCCGATTGTTCAGCGCTCGTCGTGACAGGCCAAGCATTCGTGACGCGATGGTCTGATTGCCTTGAGCAATCTCCATTGCACGCGTGATCAGGACCTCCTCGGCTTCCTTGAGAGTCGGGAATGGACCATGAAAACTGATACGGCCCTGCGATTTGTCGCTTCGTTTTGATAGGGCGGCGGATTGAGCGCCGAGCGCATCACCGATTCTCTCCCTGAAAACCTGAGTGGACAGCACACCGCCGCTG
>WJJU01000344.1 GCA_014729595.1 Chitinivibrionales bacterium | reverse complement strand
TCGGTACCCCGACCCCCGAAACCAGAATCCATGCACGAGACAGATTGATTCTTTACGGCAGACGCCCATCTCTGAAAGAACTGGAACGAAGGCAAAAGGGCGCCAAGGGCGACTCCGAGCATAGCCAGGCCGTGGAACGGCAGCAGCGCGAAGTCGAACGGTATCGGAAGGTGCAGGAATGAGGGCTTGGACTATCAAGAATTTAGGATGAAGAATGGCCGGCCCCTCCTGATGGAGGTTTGCACTGCCGGTGCTGAAGGGGGAAGGTATGAAGACGGCCTCCGCCTCGGCCACCGATGCGGTAGTGGGGGGCGTGATGTAGCCCAGAGTTCAAGACACAAGCCGTGCGAAGAAAAGTTTTTCGACCTATTATATGGCGAACCACGCGGATTGGAGCATGAGGTTAGCGAATTCCGAGTTGCTTCAGACGTCTGGAGAGATTGGATTGAGCCATCCCGATCGCCGCGGCGGTGGCGGTGATATTGTAGTCGTGTTGCTGGAGTGCCGCGGACAGATAGTCAACCTCGAAGCGTCTTCGGGCGGTGCGGTACTCCAGTTTTTGGTAGTTCCGCGCAAGCGGAGAAGTTCCGGATTGGGGCGACGCCTGTCCGGTTGTCACCGCGCGTATAGTATCAACGCCGATCTCTTCACTTTCGGCATAGACCGCCGCTCGTGTAACAACATGCTTGAGTTCGCGCACATTCCCCGGCAACGGAAGGCTTGTCAAGCATTGCAGCGCATCTTCCGAAAAGCGGCGCACGATCTCCGTCTCGGTACATACCTTCGCCAAAAACGCTTCGGCCAGCAACGGAATGTCTTCCTTTCTATCCGCCAAAGACGGGACGTGGATAACGAAAGCACAGAGACGGTACCATAGATCATGGCGAAAATCGCCCCGTTCGACCAATTGATTCAAATCCCTATGCGTTGCCGCCACAATTCTTGGCTTCGCTTGTATTGATTCGGTACCTCCCAGCCGTGTCAAGACCCCCGTCTCAAGTACCCGCAGCAATTTAGCCTGTATCGAAAGATCAAGATCACCGATTTCATCGAGAAACAAGGTCCCCTTCGACGCCTGCTCGATGCAGCCCTTACGCTGAGTGTGAGCCCCCGTAAATGCACCTTTTTCGTGGCCGAACAACTCATCTTCAGCCAAATTCACCGGCATCGAAGCGGCGTTGGTCGCCACAAACGGCCCCTCGGAACGTGCGCCGTCGTAGTGAAGCGAGTGGGCGACCAACTCTTTTCCCGCCCCCGAGGGCCCGAGAATAACCACCGGTTCAGCTAGTGCCGCCAATCGTGCGGTCTGCCGAAACAGATTTTTCATAACTTGCGAACGATAAACCGGGCGAGGGAGGTGGCGGCGTTCTTGTTCCGCAACACGTCTCTTAAGCCGCACCGATTCAAGTGCGTTGCGCACGCAGGTTCTTACCTGAACCAGACGCAAAGGTTTCTCCATAAATTCGTGCGCCCCGCGCCTGAACGCTTCGGCGGTAAGCGCAACGGTGCCGTGACCCGAGATCATTATCACCGGCACGGCCGGATATTCCGTTTTAATCGTCTGCAGCACTTCAATCCCATCGTCTTCGCCAAGCTTGATATCGAGCAGAACCAGATCGACACCTGTAGCAATCAGCTCCGACGCGCCAACCGCGGTTCCGGTACCGATGAATTCGTACCCTTCATCCTCGAGGATCTCTTGCAGACTCTGGCGGATTGATTCCTCGTCGTCCACGACAAGCACTCGCATCTTTTCGCTCATGTCTAATCTCCCCCCGTCGCGGGCGGCAATGTGATGATTACAGTCAACCCTCGGCCGGGCGCAGACTCAAGGTAAACCGAGCCATTCATAGTCTCCACCAATTTCCGCACGACCGGCAACCCTAAACCGGTTCCCCCTTTTTTAAGGGTTACATACGGAAGCCACACTCGCTCTAAATCGTTCTTGCTGATGCCGGGGCCGTTGTCGGCTATCACAATACGTACCGGTGTCGCCGTGTGCCCCTCGGCCGCCCCGGGTCGTATCGTTACCGCAATCGTATCCGCTCCCGCTTCGAGCGCGTTCTTCCATACATTGAGCAGAAGCTGATTCAGTAAGTACAAATCAGCCATTACCACAGCATTCCCGTCAACCGTGGTTACAACCCGCGAAGCCATATCGTGCGCTACGACCTCTATCGGCTCCCGAATCGAGAGGGCACGAAGTCGTAGTTCCGGCTCGCGCGAAAAGCTGCGAAATTGGTTCACCAAACGCTCAAGATTATCGGTCTGCGCGTTTATTCGACCAAGGTGACGCTTCATTACTTCCGATGACAGCCCGCCCCCCGTAGCAATCTTTTCCTCCATGGCATCGAGCGAAAGCCGTATGGGAGTGAGCGGATTCTTTATTTCGTGGGCCATAACGCGGGCGATCTCTTGCCAGGCGGTCTCCATACCTTGTACGCGTGCACGTTCGCGCAGAACATCGAGTTCATCCTGCATCTCTATTACCGCCTGCTCAAGCGTACCCAGCGCCCCACCCGATGCGGCTTGTATTTGTGCCCGCTTGCCACGTCCGATCGCCTCCACCGCCACGGCCAAATTTTTCAGCGGACGCGTCAACCGCTTCAAGGTCCAAAGCGCAAACAAGAATAACACCGCCGAAAGTACAAAGGAAAAAACAAAAATGCTCTGCTGCTGCTCAGCGACGATCATCGGAATAAGCGCACGCCACTGGCGATTCCGTTCTATACTTCCCACAATCGCGGCACTGTCGGCGGCCGAGGCGGTCTTCAACTGTGATCGTAGAATCGGTTCCAGGCGCGGATCAATGCTTTGTTGAAGAGCGGTCGTAAGACGCGCTATGTAGAGCCGCTGCACAGGCCAGGCGAATGCCGCGAAAATTACCGACGCCAGCAGCAAAACCTTCCATTCCAGCTCCAAACGTCTCCACGGCCTCATGGTTCACTCTCCATCCGCGCCAAGTCTCTTACGAACCGACGAGAACCGACAATTTCGGACATGTCAACGACTCGTCCGAGCTGTTCCACACGTGTCGGCAAAAGCACCGCTTCGACATGAAAACGCTCAGCCTCTTCCGAAAATGTGCTGCTCCACCGCCCGTACGCCCGAAGCGCCTCGTAAATGTGCTCGGTAGACTCCGATCGCCATACGCTGTCCGAAGGGGCTAAAAGAGTGTCGATAATGGTGTAGCGATACGTGGTGACATCGCAGCGAAGCGTTCGAAGAACCGCTACCGAA
Source organism: Chitinivibrionales bacterium (assembly GCA_014729595.1). Classification (GTDB taxonomy): domain Bacteria; phylum Fibrobacterota; class Chitinivibrionia; order Chitinivibrionales; family WJMI01; genus WJJU01. The sequence continues at coordinate 10,218 of WJJU01000344.1, read as the reverse complement.
TCCCCGACATCACTGTACGAAAGACACAAAAAGCGAAGAGGGATACCGGCATCGATCAGGTCCTCTATGCGCCGACCCCAATCAACACGTATAGCCCATTCGATAACATATCCGTTTGTCTCTTGCCGCGCGTCAAGAATCTTGATTTCACCAACGTCTTCACCCGGAGAAAACCAATGCCCCAGAAAGACAAAGAGACCCAACAATCCGTCCGCAATGTTTTCGAGCATCTCGTATCCAAATGATTCAGGCTAACACCCGACTTGATTCATGGAGCGGTGGTCAACCGATATTTCCAAATACAATCCGTAAGTGGAGTCCGGGCCCAACGGAAGTAAAGCCACCGGTAATAGAGGTCCCCGCGGTGTTACTGAAACCGGCTGGGGCGAAAAAGAATGGAAGCGATATGCCGCCACCTACATGGAACCAGCTTCGCAAAGTCCACGTCACCGCGCCGTGAGCTTCAAGCAACATGAATCCCGCTTGTATTTCGGCGGCGTCATCATTCGTATCGATTTCATGCCATATTCCAGCGCCGAATACCCGTTGAACCTTTATGCTCCCGCCCCCGAACATCCCTCCCGCGATGATATTAAGCCGGTCGCGTACAAAACACTTTTCGGCCATGAACCCTCCGTAGCCGACTTCGATATCAAGCGAGGTCGTAGTGGTATCATTAACCCGCGCAGTGAAGCTTCGTGAGCCGGAGCGCCCTCCGCCGCCAATCCGAATGCCGTTACCAATACCCCCATAGCCCAAACCACCCGTGAGCAAAAAAGATTCATACCGTCCATGGATAGGAAAATCCAGCGTTCGAAGATCCTTCTCCATCGCAATCACTTCCTTTACGGGGTTCAAGTTTACGGCGAAAATCCCCGTATGAAGTCCTCCACCTCCACCGTATCCTCGTTCACGTGCGCTTCGCCGTTTTCCGCTAAAACTGGAGAGAAACGCACTAACCCCTTCACGGGTCAAATGCACAACCGTATCCCTATAGGCCTCGATCTCGTCGCGCAGGTGCTTTTCGTCGCCCACCGTATCCACCAGCCCCCGTTCCATTTCCGCCGCCGTATCGGGCAATGCGGCACGAAGCGTACGTGCTTCCCGCCGAAGTCGCTCAATTTCGGCTCGAAGCCGCTCTGTCTCAGCGGCGGAATCGACAACGATATTATTCGTCGGGACCGAATCCGTGTCCTGCGCAATCAGACACTTGATCGCAACCAAAACAATCAGTGCCGGGGATGCTAATCTTGCTCTCGTCACCATTGAAGCTCCTCATGTCTTCCGTATGCAAAATATACCAGTGTCGCTCAAGTATGGAGTCAGGGTGTTTTATCGATTCATGAAAGAGCCAACCGACCACTCCACTCATGTATTTGTACCATCATCAAACTACTCGAACCCTTTTGTCGCCGGGGAACGCCCGGAGCGATTGCCGCCGGCGGGCAAATTTCTTATTGCCCTCCACTCACCCTCGGCAATTCTCTTAACCCGCCCGTCCTATCGCCAAGCGAAAGCGCAGGCCCGGCGATACCGCGACAAAGTCGCCGAAACCGGCGCCAAAACCGTTATGCGCGTACATTATCTTAACAACGCCGTCGACACCCAAATGAAAACGGGGACTCAACTCAAACCCGACACCACCATGGATATCGAATATCGCGCAGGGAGCAACCGCCGCGCTATGCCGACCATCATCGTAATCCCGCGACTCGCCTATAAATGCCCCCCCACCCTCATAAGGTATGACGGACTTAAGCACGGTATACGCACCACCACCAATCATGATACCGACAAAGGTATTCCACCCCCCAAAGCCGTACGATTTTTCGACAACGCAGCCAATGTGAACCGGAAAAACATGCAGTATCACGGTGGAATCATAACTGGTGGTGTCGTACGAAAAGTAATCGTCACCGTCATCATTCTGAACGGTCGTTTGGGCTATATGAATGCCCTTAAACGGTTCACTATGATACCCTTTATACCCGACACCAAAAGTACCTCCAAGGCGAAGCCCATTTTCCACGTCAACATACCCCATCGTCCCCAAAGTCAATGAAGGCTTGCCGTCGAAGGTAAAAGCTCTGCCCCGCAAAGTGCGATCTTTTTCAACAAGGTCAATGATCGGGTCCTCATCGATCCAAGTTAGTTGCGGAACCAAAAGGACAGACCAGCGCCTTCGCTCACTCACCGGCCTTTTTTTCCATACATCCTCCAACTCCCCCCGCAGATCCCGCTCCTCGTCACGAAGCTCAGACTCGAGTTCGGCGAACTCTTTACGCAGCTCCATTCTCAATTCATGCATCTCTTCCTTAAGCTCAGCGATGTCTTCAAGCAAATCTTCCCGCATTTGAGCTAAAACTTCATTATGCTCTCTCACCCTGGATATGCTCCCCCCCGTACGCTCCGGCACCGCTTCGTGCGGTGAGGTTTTCGGAGCCGGCGTCTCTTTCGTCGGCCGATTAGACTCCTTGGAAGAATTCTCCAAACGCGTCCGCAGTTCACTGTTCTCCTTTTTGAGTTGATCTCGGAGAGTGCGAAGCTCTTCCACGCTCATCTCGGCGGTGGGCTTGTCGGCGGCAAGAGCATTGGAAATCAACGCAACAACAATTGTAGTCACATACATGATCGGGTATCTCATAGCTACCTCCTCTGGTGCTGATCAGTTTATCCTTTGGAACCGTCAACCCTTTGCAAGTCGTATGCCGGCGGCGGACCGATAGTCATAAGATATTGATTTTTAACACAATTACGACAACAAGGCTTCGGCTTTTATCGGATCATTACCTCTTCGAGTTATCATGCAAATATATCGAAATGATATTGCTGCGGCAGCTATGGGGGGGCGAAGCAATATCGGGGCTTAATTCCGCAAGACGATTATTTATCTGTAAGACGGAGTTAGAAGGAGCGATCGGAAAACGGAGAGTGGACCAAGTGCTGAGTAGCGGTAAATACTCCGCCCAATCAGCCACGGCAAGAATTAGAAAGCTTGATTTCGAGGCGGCAGAGGGAGAATCCGGTGGCTCAGCATTCTATCCGCTTCGAATACAAAGCGTCCCAACACCTTTTCGCCCGCCAAAACCCGAGGAAGCCAGAACCGATCATCTTCCCACATCTGATGGTAGGGAATCTGCTCAACATGGCACCAGAACGGGTCGGCTTCGCGGGTCTCCGTCGGCGTTCCCTCATAGGAATAAGCCATGAAAACGAACCCGTGAAGTGAGTAGCCGTCGGTAAAAACGAACTGCAGCTCCGCCACGAGGCGCGGGTCATGCGGTGTAAGGGCAATCTCTTCGCGCGTCTCCCGTACGGCGGCGTCCACCAGCCGCTCGCCTTCCTGTACCCTTCCTCCCGGCGCATTGATTTTACCTTTTCCGAGGCCGGTCTTCTTATGAATCAGCATAAGCCGATCACCTTCGCGGATGAAAGACAAGACGGCATCTTCGGTGAACTTCCAACGTTCCCAGTCGACCTTTTCAACCTGACGCGGCATGGTGGGATTGGTAGCACGCATCCCGGGGACGGGCGGCTGTTCTTCGGGCGTGTATTGATTCATGATAAGAAAATGAATTGTGCAAGCTGCGCAAATCCAGAAATAGAGGGCCACCTCACAGCCATTGGCTTCGATCAGCCTCTTGCCGCAATGGAATTCATAGGAAATCTCTGCACGGAAGCGAGCACAACGAACCTCGTCGACCGTGCCCCCGGCCCCTAAGCAGAACACACGCTCCGGTATCAGGCCAAGTGCCGCAAGATCTCCCCTACGGAATCGGCAAACAGAACCGCATCCAAAGCGGCATCGAGCTTAGCCGGGTCATTTGCCGAAAGAATAAGACCTCGCTGCTCTTCGGTGATGCCCCACTTGTGGTTCGTGAGGCGGATAAGAACGTTTCTCTTGTCGGCCAAGGTGCCTTCCTCTCTGCCTTCCTCTCTGCCTTCCGCTCTGCCCTTCTGCTCGGCATAATGCATACCGGAGTTGTAGTCCAACTGCCATTTCAAGCGCGCCTCGTACTTCTCCATAAGCTCACGGTCACGCGTGAAATCTTCGTACAGCCCATGGGCCTTCCCTACAACCGGGTCTTCACCTACCAACGTTTTCATAATATCCTCCCGCTCGCCTTCGTACTTGAAATATGCAAGCCACTTCTCAAGCGATGTCTGGAACTCTTTTTCTTTGGTAAATTTCGGAAGTTCCAGAAAATGGAACAGCGCATGGTCAGTCAGCGGAAGTATGCCTCCGCGCCGTTCCATAAGCATAAAGCACGTATGAACGAAATCAACCTCCTCGATCAGCTTGAATGTCAAGAGATTCACGCTGATCACCGGCCTGAGCGCGTGATAGCCGGTACCAGGCTCGATCTGCGAACTGTAGAGCCTTGCCCAGTAGTACAGACTCCTCGCAACAAAATCGCGCTCCGTAACCTGGACCTCGATATCGTAACTCTTCCCCATCTCGTCACGAACCTTCACATCGAGAACCGTTTCCTTATCGAAGGTGTATGCTTTGAGGTTGATAGGATTCAGAATCTCGGCATCGATGACGGCCGGGAACCCGCCGTCGACATTGACCGCGCTGAGAAACGAGATGAGCAGATCCTTGTTCTTCTCATCGCCAAGAAGATAGCGTACAAAGAAATCGGAATAAGGTCGAACGATCGTGGCCACGTGCTATCTCCTTAGCACCTGTTTATGGGTCTCAATGGAAAATATAGTTGTTCAACAAACCGGCATCCAGGGCGATATCCGCGAGACCGAAGAGCGAAGGCTGCGCCAAGAATCATCAGCGACAACGGCCCGCAGTTCGCGGCGCGAGATTTCAAAGAATTCATACGTGTGTCGGGCATGACGCATGTACGCACAAGCGCCAACTATCCCCAGTCTAACGGCAGGCGGAGAGAGTACAGCAAACGGTAAAGCAGGGGACCATCAGAAAGCGTGCACCCCAAAGCCTTGATGAAGCGATCGCTGCGGTAGGCAAGTATGTCGAACACTATAACTACAAGCGCCTGCACAGTGCAATAGGGTATATTACGCCCATTGACAAACTCGAAGGTCGAGCGCAGTCGATAATCGACGAGAGAAAGAAAAATTCATTGAGAAAAGCTCGCAGAAACACATGATGAGAACTCACTTAATCAAACAGTGGTGATTTCTGATTCCGTCTGAGGCAGGACATTTTACCCACAATCTCCCCCACAATCTCCCGAGCCGCCTCCCCCGGCGATTCGGCCAGGGTGATCGGCCTTCCTACCACCACTATTGTCGCCCCCGCCGCAATCGCATCGCCCGCGGTGGTTACTCTTTTTTGGTCCTGCACCGCCGCGCCCGCCGGACGGATACCGGGGGTTACCACCTCGAAACGGTCGGGAATAATCGGGCGAAGCACCTGCAAATCCGCCGCCGAGCAGACGATACCATCCATCCCCGCCTCCACCGCCAACGATGCCAAATGGTTCACCTGATCGGCGGCGGCGAATGGGACACGGAGTTCCTCTCGGAGGCAGTCGGCGGATATGCTCGTAAGAAGCGTAACCCCTAAGAGCTTCGGCGCTTTCATTCCCCGCTCCCTAATCGCATCGGCTTCCGCCACGGCGGCTTTCATCATTTCGACCCCGCCGGTAGTATGGACGGTAAGCAGATCGACTCCATGCATCGAAGCGGCGCTTACCGCTTTGGCAACCGTATTAGGGATATCATGCAACTTGAGATCCAAAAACAGACGTGTGTCCGGCCGGCGGACGGTATCGAGTATCGCCGGCCCAAATCGGATAAACTGCTCAAGGCCGATCTTGAAAACTCCAACCGAATCTTTTGTGCTTTCGACCAGCCCCGCAAGATCGTCGGCCGTTTCCACATTATCGAGTGCCAGGGCAAGGTGATTTTTGGCGTTATGAGGGTTTCCGCTCATGAAGACCTGTCGTCCTTTCCGGCTATGGTGCTTAAGCGTGGATTTTCTCTCGCACCACAAAAATGCATTATCTCGCCCATTCCGAGCCATAATGACGACAGCGAAGCGATGTCCGGCTGTATTTTTATAATTAGGCATTATATTGATGCGCCACATTCCTACCCTTCTCGACGTGTGGAGAGGAGGGACAAGGCGGGTGAGGCGAAACGACAAAAGCAACAAATCAATGAAACACCTAACCACTTCAATAAAAAACAACAACCCGATCGCCCCCGACTTCTACGAGCTGGCATTCTCGTGGGATCCGGGGAATGGTATACCCACGCCCGGGCGGTTTCTAACGATCCGTGTGTCCGAAAGCGCCGTGCCGCTTTTGCGAAGGCCCTTCGCTTTTTCCGGGTACGATCCTACTACACAAACGGCGACCGTTATCTACCAGCGCCGTGGACCGGCGACCGATATGCTGGCCGCTAAGACCGCTCGCGACACGCTCGATATTGTTGGACCTCTCGGAAATGGTTTTCCGGTCCCCTCGGCCGGCACGCCTTGCCTTCTTGTAGGTGGCGGTGTAGGGCTGGGTCCCGTTCTGTTTCTTGCCCGCGACCTCGAGTCCAAAGGATTCCCGGTCACGTTCGTCGCCGGTTTCCGTACTCGCGCCATGGTGCCGTCGCCCGCAACGTTTAACGGGACTCATGTGGCTGTATGCACGGATGACGGTACGGCGGGATTTGCCGGCACCACGGTGGATTACCTCGAAACGTTGAGCACCGAAACCACCAAAGGGGCAGTGGTATTCTGTTGTGGCCCTACGCCGATGCTCAAAGGGTGTCACGAGTATGCTCAGCGTCGGGGGCTGCGCTGCCGGGTATCGATGGAGCAGGTGATGGCGTGTGGGGTCGGTGCGTGCATGGGGTGTGTTGTAAAAGTCAAGCAAAAGCCCGGCTATGCGCGAGTCTGCAAAGAAGGACCTGTGTTTGAAAGCGGAGATCTGTTATGGGAATAGAACCTACCACCGCATCCCAACGGCATAAGCCTATCGACCTTCGCGTAGCCGTGGGCTCGACTGTTTTGCCCAATCCCGTCGGGGTTGCTTCGGGAACATTCGGCTATGGAAGCGAATACGAAGAGCTGGTGGATCTTTCGAGGGTAGGTGCGGTCTATACAAAAGCGGTAACACTCGAGCCCCGGCCCGGCAACGATATTCCGCGGATTGTCGAAACTCCCGCCGGTCTGCTCAATTCGATCGGGCTCGCCAATGTGGGTGTGGAGCGATTTTTGTCCGAAAAAGCGCCCATGCTGGCCGAACTTCCGTGCGCCGTTGTCGCAAATGTGGCGGGGAGCACCGAAGAGGAGTACCTTCGGGTGGTGGAGCGGTTGGAGAGAGCGGACCGCCTACTGGGCTACGAGATTAACATCTCTTGTCCTAACGTCGAGCATGGCGGTCTGGCGTTCGGCACCGACCCGCTTCAGGTTGAACGACTCACCAAGGCGCTTCGCAAGAGCACCCGCAAGCCTCTTATAGTCAAGCTCACGCCCAACGTCACCGACATCACAACAATCGCCCGAGCCGCGGAGCAAGGGGGGGGCGATGCCGTTTCGTGCATAAATACGCTTGTTGGGATGACAATCGACACAAAGGCAAAACGCCCTGTTCTTCCGGCGGGTACGGGTGGTCTTTCGGGCCCGGCGATTCGCCCGGTCGGGATTGCCATGACCTACCGAGTCAGCCGCGCCGTCGGTATTCCGGTTATCGGCATGGGTGGAATTATGGGTCCCGATGATGCCGTCCAGTACCTGTTGGCCGGTGCTTCGGCCATTCAACTGGGGACCGCCAATTTTGTGGATCCCTCATGTGCCGCCAAGGTCTTTGAAGGAATTCAAGTATATGCCAAAAACGAAGGGTTGTCATGTATCGAGGATTTCGGACGATTGTTAGAGTCGTAAGTGTTGTAAGCTTTGCGGGCCAGATATTGGGCGGAGAGCGATGTGCTTCGTCGCCGCGTTTCACCCGTGGAGTTACCCCCACCCCAAAAACGACTCACCAATCGGCGCCAAAACACCCGCGGGCGCGGAACCACGCTTCAGTACAAATGACGACCGGGGTAGCATCATACTACGGTCCCGGATTCCACGGCCGTCAAACCGCCAACGGCGAGCGGTTCGATCAATATGCGGCTACCGCCGCACACCGGACGCTTCCTTTTGGAACACGGGTAAGAGTCACGAATCTGAATAACGGCAAATCGGTGGTCGTGCGAATCAATGATCGCGGACCGTTCAAGCGGGGCCGAATAATCGACCTTTCGGTCGGCGCCGCGCGGCAAATCGATATGATTGGGCCGGGTACCGCCCGCGTACGCTTGGAGGTACTACCGTGAGAATACTTCCACCGACAGCCTATTTCCCCACGCTTACAGGGCTTATGCACAATGCGCTACGGCGCGAAGCAGTGTATCCATTTTACGCATCGTTTAAGATAACCTCGCGCTGTCATTATGGGTGCGCTTTCTGCAATGTTTGGAAAGATAAAATCCCCGATCTATCCACCGATGATATCAAAAAGATACTGGACAATCTCTCTCGTTCCTCGGTGCTCATGACCAGCTTCGAGGGAGGAGAACCGTTTCTTCGTGAAGATATGGGAGAGCTACTCCGCTATGCGCGGGATTGTGGATTCTATCTTCTGTTTACCACCAGTGCCCGGCGCCTTCTGGAGTATCCTCTGGAGGAATTCGCACCGTTGATCGACTTTTTTCATGTATCTATCGATGAGGGGCACAATAATCTTGAAATGTTTGACCATTTACATGAACTGACCAAGTTACCGACACAGGTTTCGGTACAGGTGGTGGTGACACGCGATACGGTTGAGGCATTGGAAAACAAAGTGCGGAGCTGCTACGAAGCCGGGGCAAATAGTGTGGTGATTCCGGCGGCTGCGATGGATAATGCGGAGGATTGTTTTCCCGATATGGTTTCGCTGGAAAAAAAACTTCTTGATCTTCACCGAAAATACCCAGCCACGATCCACACGCCTCGAGGGTACTTTAAAGCTTATAAGAGCCGACGATGCTCTTCGGCATCGGTTATTATCGCCCCCGACGGTCGGCTGTATTATCCGTGTCATATCCGCGGGACCAAAGGCCCGGACCTTCGTACGCACGATCTAACCCAGTGGCTTGGAGGCGACGAGGCAGCTAGTTTACGCCGATCTATGAAACAGTGCACTCGTAACTGCGGCTGGTATCAATACTACGCAATCGGCTCGTACACCTCGGCACGCACGGCACTGAAAGCATTATGGCCGATGTTGGTGCAGAGGAAGAAGGCATAAAGTTTGTAAGAAGAGAATTATTTGCCATAAGAGCGCATCAATATCATTAGGCGTCCATAACCTTCTTCAAATCATGCATAAAGCCATCGAGGTCATCCAGTCTTTCTTGTAAGATGAGATAAAGCTATGGCAAATCGACATCCCAGTAAAGATGGACAAGCCGATTTCTGAACCGAGCCATCGCCTTGAAGTCATCAAGGTGATCCTGGGATAGAGCCCCATTTTCTACCAGCACATCAAAAGTGTCCGCATAGCTTTCCGGTGCGCGCCACCCATTTCGCGATATAAGGTGATTTGATATATCGACAATCGCCTCGATGGCGGTTATCAGGTTGTACTTGGCACTACTTTGCCGATGCATATCCTGCATAAAATCTTGTTTGGGAAGGGTAGCTAAATCTCTTAATAGCCGCAAAGCCCCACGAAGTGAACTGATAAGCGAGGAGACCCGTTCAGGATCATAGTACAGGCTCATCTCAATGCCTCCCGAAGGTATTCCTCACGACGAGGGCGAAAATCAAAATACTCCACACGCGAAAGTAATTCGAATTGCTCTCGTTCTGATGGACATCGATCAAAAAGAAGTTTTCCATCGGTGACAACACGATAGCGATATGGAAGCGGTGCAGCATTCACTACACGGACATCGACGGCAAATCCGACAGTCTCCTCGCAAGCTTGTTCGAGAGGGATTTCATAGCCCAAACTAAGGTTAGCAGATGAACGCAATCGTTCAAAGACGATGCGTTCTACATAGACAGCAATATCGAGGTCGTTAGGACTATCCGAACGAACCGCGGAGCCATATAGGTAGGCAAAAAGGATTTCCTGCCGCTCACAGAGCAGCTTAGCAACGGCATCAACTTTTTCCGCGATATCATCTCTCATGATCTCATACCCATTGCATTATCTTTCGAATGAAAGCAATGAAAAGGCCGGCTTATCCAGCGCTTCCATTATTGCGCAACGT
>WJJU01000343.1 GCA_014729595.1 Chitinivibrionales bacterium | reverse complement strand
GTCGACAAGGGACTTGAGGCGATTCAGGAGGTGAAAATTCCTTCGGAACCGAGCAATCCTAGTGTCGAAGTCGTGCCGGTACCGGATCATGCGCCGGATTTCGTAAAAACTATCACGGCCAAAATGATGAAGCAGGAGGGGGACACGGTCAAGGTTTCCGAAATGCCCGCGGACGGTGTGTGGATGACCGGAACAACGCAATACGAGAAACGCAACATCGCGCTTCATATTCCGGTTTGGGGTCCCGACGCCTGTATTCAATGCGGTCGCTGCTCGCTGGTTTGCCCGCATGCGGCGATTAGACCAAAAGCATACGATCCGAAGTATCTTGAGGGCGCCCCGGAGGCATTTAAGTCCGCCGACGCCAAGGGGAAAGATCTCACCGATCTTAAATACACCTTGCAGGTGGCGCCCGAGGACTGCACCGGTTGCGGAACATGCGCCGAGCAATGTCCGGCAAAAGCGAAGGGTGCACTCCAAATGGCCGATCAGGAACCGCTTCGTGATCAGGAAGCGGCCAATTACGGCTATTTCTTGAACAAGATCCCTAATACCGATCCCGCCAAGTACAATTTGGCTTCGGTTAAGGGAAGTCAGTTCGTGCAGCCGCTGTTCGAGTACAGCGGAGCGTGCGCGGGTTGTGGTGAAACCGCCTACGTTAAGCTGGTTTCGCAACTGTTCGGTGACCGTGCGCTTATCGCCAACGCCACCGGTTGTTCTTCAATCTACGGTGGTAACCTGCCGACCACGCCGTATCGTCAGCGTGAAGACGGTCGGGGGCCGACATGGAACAACTCTTTGTTCGAGGATTGTGCCGAGCTGTCTTTCGGAATGCGCCTGTCGGTCGATCAGTTCAGCGAGCGGGCAAGGGCTCTTACGCGGAAAGTGCTGGAAAACGGCGGAGCGGATGCGGAAACCAAGAAGCTTCTCGGCGAAATCCTCCAGGCGGATCAGTCGAGCCAAGCGGCGATCGACGATGTTCGGGTGAAAATCGACAAGGCGCGCGAAGGACTTGCCAAGGCCGATGATACGGACTGCAAAGAATTGACAACTCTTGTTGATTATCTGGCCAAAAAGTCGGTGTGGGCGTTTGGTGGTGACGGCTGGGCATACGATATCGGCTATGGTGGTGTGGATCATGTCCTCGCCTCGGGTAAGGATATCAATGTCTTGGTTCTCGACACCGAAGTCTACTCAAATACCGGCGGTCAGGCATCCAAGGCGACACCGATGGGTGCGGTGGCTCGTTTTGCGGCAAGCGGTAAGCCCGTGCTTAAGAAAGACTTGGGGATGATGGCCATGAGCTACGGTTACATTTACGTGGCCAAGGTGGCCTTGGGCGCCAATCCTAACCAGGTGGTTAAAGCCATTGCCGAGGCTGAGGCTTACAAGGGACCGTCGCTGATCATCTGCTATGCTCACTGTATCAACCACGGCATCAACATGACCAAGGGGCTTGAGCAGCAGAAACTGGCGGTGGAATCCGGACACTGGCCGCTGTACCGGTACAATCCCGCGTTGACCGAGCAGGGCAAAAACCCGCTTCAACTCGACAGCAAAGAGCCTTCGATCCCGCTTGCGGACTACGTGTTCTCCGAGAACAGGTATAAGATCCTTCAGCGGAGCAAGCCCGAGTTGTCGGAGCAGTATATTGCTCAAGCGCAGGTTTCCGTCAAAGCGCGGTATCAGATGCTTAAGGATATGGCCGCGATGTCGGTTGCTTGAGACAGGGCGTCGAACCCTTTCCGAGGCTCTACATCAATAAACGGCAACGTTTTGGGGTGTGCTTCGGTGGGGTAAATCGAAACGAGGCCGGTGAACACGATTTCGCCGGCCTCCTTATTTGGGTGCATCTCCGGTCACTTCGAGCAGTTCGAAAGCCACTGTACCCGTGAGTCGAACTATTGAGAACAGATACTAATTCAAAGAAAGTGTAGTACCCAATCATGGAAAGATGGCTTTCGGTTGATTTCTGGCGTGACATGCTGGAGCGCGTTGTTGCATGGGCGCTCACTTCGGGACCGGCGGTGTTAATTGTCCTGCTTTTGGCTTTTGTCGGGCTGAAGGTAATCAATGTGGCGCTAAAGCGAGTCCGGAAGGTCATGGTTGCCCGTCTGAAAAATGGTGGAAGCGCTATCGATGTCGAGGAATTGCAGAAGCGTGTCGATACCTTGCTGGGGATTGTAGCCTCAGCATCCCGCATACTCCTCTGGAGCATAGTGATTATGCTTGTGCTTCGCGAGGTGGGGCTCGATATCGCACCCCTTATCGCCGGTGCCGGTATTGTAGGGCTGGCGGTCGGTTTTGGAGCCCAGGAGCTGGTGCGCGACGTCATATCGGGCTTTTTTATGCTCTTGGAGAATCACATCCGCGAAGGTGATGTGGCGATTATTAACGGCACCGGGGGACTTGTCGAGAATGTCGGTCTTCGCACAACCGTTCTACGTGACCTCTCGGGCGTGGTCCATGTGTTTCAAAACGGCAAGATCAATTCGCTTTCCAACATGACCAAAGACTGGTCGGCAATGGTATTTGATATCGGCGTCGCCTACAAAGAAGAAACGGACAGAGTGACCGAAGTAATGGTTCGTGTCGCCAAGGAGCTTCGGGAAGACTCGAATTTTTCCGACAAAATCAAGGAACCACTCGAAATATTCGGGGTCGACTCCTTCGGGGACAGCGCGGTGGTGATCAAGGCTCGTTTCAAAACACGTCCCATACAGCAGTGGGCCGTCGGCCGTGAGTACCGTCGCCGTCTTAAAAAAGCATTCGATCTCGAGGGGATCGAGATTCCTTTTCCGCATCGTACGGTTTACTGGGGAGAAGGCGAGAACCCCTTGGTGCATTTGGCGGCAAAGGCACAGGCACAAAAAAGCAGCGCAAGCTAAGTGGGTGATCAAAAGTCTTTTGACACTCTATGTGTAGTCAAGGGCAAATTCTTTAGAAATCGAGCACATTTCACGCTCGTAATGTCAAATAATATTTGCTCACCTACTTAG
>WJJU01000342.1 GCA_014729595.1 Chitinivibrionales bacterium | reverse complement strand
ATGGATAATATCGGGAGAAACTGGAGCACGCTCATTGACGATAACCCGGGCCTTGCCCGCCTTCAGTCCGTACACCAGCTCATTCTGGACCAAAACCAAAACCCCCTGGCCGACCCAGTCCGCATAACAAACCGCGGCGTCGCCGCCGAGTTCGGGACACCGGAAAAACTGCGAAAGAACTACGTCTTCTATGAAGGCTATTCCCGCCTGGACTGCGACCTGGAAATAGATGAATATTCCGAAGAGGAAATTCCCGGTGCGGGAGTGATGATTCGGGTGTCGGAGAATGTGGCGGTGTATGCGGCGGGGGATGATACGACCGATATGTTCGATGAACCGCTTGTCAATGGAGCAGTACCCAACGCCCGGCGTGTCTTTTTTTATGCGGACGACCCTGTGCTCGAGGAATTCCCTTTGTCCGGAAGCGGCATTTGGCTAAAGGGCGCCGGCCTCGATACCAGCGAAAATAACTACTATATCGGTATTCAACCCATGCGCCTCTCAACGGCGCCGCATGCCGGCGGCAATCCGGGTGTCCCCTTTGCTTTAGAGACCGAAACGGCATATCAAGGTGACGTGCGCGGTCTGCTTATTGGAGGAATAGGGCAGAGTATCACTAAAGTATATGAGCTTCACGGTGATACGGACAGCCTCGATACCTTGAAAAACAGCTACAGCCCGGGACTCATGCTCCACAACCAAAAGAGACGCATCGTGTACGATTCTACCTATTTCGAATCCGAAAAGCTATCCTTCCAAATCATAGCGGAGCAAGAGGACAGCGCCAAGATGTACCTCGACCACTCCACCGGTTTTGGCGTAACCCTTATCGACACCTCGACAACCAATAATCCTATCAAGGTTATGGCCAACGAGGAATCGATAAGTTCGGCTCTGGGGTATGTGATTACACGCGTATTCGAAATTGTAGTCAGCTCTCGCAAACTGGCGCTCAGAGACGCATTAGCCGGAAGGTTTCACGCAACGGTAGAAAACACCGAAGTTCCGTTTGAACTATTTATAGAAAAAGATAAAGACAAACTTCTGGAGGACAGTGAGCGGGGAAGCGAGGTGATGGTTGAATCCACGCCCGGCATCCGCATATTTTCATCGCGCGAGGCAACGGATGAAACGCTTATCTGGCCCCGACCGGAACAGCTTTTCGGGCGGCCCGAATCGGATGATTTCGTATACGGCGATTTTCTGAGCTGGGAAGAATTCGAGGAGCTTGTGCTTGACCGGGAGGCTCTGTATATCACTTTCGAGAACGGGGGCGTGACCGAAAAACTCTCCTTTGGGCGGGTTACCGAAGAAAACGTTGTGGATAAGCAAGAGATCGCTTATTTTGAAGTTGGTGACATATACGAGATCGACATTCGCGTTCCCACTTCCGTGAACGAGCTTACCTACGACTACTGGATACCCAATACCAATGGCGGCTACAACGATAAATGGGAAATCGAAGTAAAAAAGAACGGCGCCCTGGTGAGCAATACGAAAATCGAACTCGATTTCGAGAAACCGTACAAGGGCAATAATCAGGGAGACATAGAACCGGTATTCATGAGCGGCAACACGGTGATCAAGTCCGCCAAGACCAACGCCGAAGGCAAAATCGCGGGAATTCGTTTCGGCTGGGAAAACGAGCCGGGCCGCGTGGGCAATGTCTACAGACTGAAAGCGAGAATAGACGGGCGGGATACCTGGGTTGAGTCCAAAGAGAAAGATTATCTCGGCGTGTATGACAAACGGCTATTGGATATCGCGCAAACCTACTGCAATAACGCGGCCATAGAGGACTGGACAGGCAGGGACTGTGAAGTGGACGATTCTCCAATAAGGGGATCTGTGGCGTACGCTCTTGGAGGAAAGGATGCAAGGGAGCATTTCAATAATGATATGCGCGATTGGAAGAATGTCATGGATAGGATGATCCGGTCGCGGGCAGAAGTAAATAAACAAATGCAGACCTGGCGGGAGAAGACGGGGCATATTTATAGTAGGTTGTTCGCCGGTGATTTAAATCAGGATGAATTCTACCAGAATATGTGTAAGTGGCGGGATTCGCTAAGACTTGTGTTACGTCAAATATTCCCGGACCCTGATCCGGAAGAACTTTTCAATGATGATATGTTTGAGTGGGATAATACCCTTCGCGAAGTTCTTGGGGATGGAAATTTTCCAGCAGGACCAGCTGAAGAAAATCCAGACATCCTTGCCGAGCTCAAGACATCAGTGGATGAAGCATTTGCGGGAAAGTTTCCAATGGACATAGTGCGCGAATGGGATGTAACTACCGCTTATGGCGCCCTTTGGGTGAACTACCGCATCGATACCCGTGGCAATTTAAATACTGATGGGCCTATTGTAGCGAACTGTTATACGCCAAGACTCTCACATTTGGAGAGATCGCAGTCGTACATCTCAGGCATTGATTGTTCGGGTTTGGTTCAACGT
>WJJU01000341.1 GCA_014729595.1 Chitinivibrionales bacterium | reverse complement strand
GAAAGCGACGATCGAGAAACGTAAGGGTGTCGCTGCCGTTGCTCATAATAAAAAGCGAATCCATCGTGGTAAGCCCCCAGCCTTCGCCCTCGTACCGATAGGTCCCTGAAAGTTCAAGACTGGGATAGGCATATACGAACGCCCGACCGGACTGCCACGTCAGTTGCACAAGATTGTTGTCGTGCAGAGCAAGTCCCTCGGCGAAATAGTGGCTGTCCACCGAGGTACATACCGTGAACCCCCCCGTCTTGGTATCCAATTTGCGCAGTGAGGAACGGCCGTACCGGCCGGTGCTTTCATATAGTAGCCCATCATGATAGAGAAGGCCCTGAGTAAAGGCAAGGGTGTCGTGGGGTAGTGTGCGCAGGATGGTTGGTTGGATGAGTGGTGGGGGAGTTCTTTCGGCGGAGTCACAGGTCAGTGAAACGGCGGCCAGCATCAGCCCGGCTATTGAAGCATGCAGAGATTGTCGCTGGTGCATATAACTCTATCCTGAATTGTTCCTCTCCGGTGCCGCCGGGCCCGC
This sequence comes from Chitinivibrionales bacterium, assembly GCA_014729595.1. Lineage (GTDB taxonomy): Bacteria > Fibrobacterota > Chitinivibrionia > Chitinivibrionales > WJMI01 > WJJU01. Next base: position 2,915 of record WJJU01000341.1, on the reverse strand, counting down.
GGTGAGTCCGCCAAGCCCATGCCGCCTGATCACGCTCCGTCGTGAATGCCATTTCGAGCTACAGAGAAAATACTAAATCAGGGTAAGGAAGCGGGAAAAAAATACATCGGCTATGAATCTTACCTGAAGTGCTTTGGGATTGCGGTATTCGAGGTAAGACATTTGGATTGATAATTGTGGATTTCCGAGGGCAGAACCCAGGATCCGGTCCACTGATGAGTTATGGACGGATATTATTCCTTTTCCGCATTTTTGATTTTTTTATGAAGTTCGGACGGTGAGTGCAGAATGTATGTTGGGCTGACCGTAAGCGATGCGAGTGGATGGTGACTCCAGGCGACAAAGGCGGTGTCGGCGCCGGCGCGGGCGCCGCATTCTATGTCGAAGGTGGCGTCACCAACCATGAGAGCCTTTTCCGGGGCGCCCTCCAAAAGCTCCAGTGCCTTAAGTGCCGGCTCTGGATTGGGTTTGTGCTTGCTTGTTGATGCCGGTGTCACCAACGCATCGAAAAACTCCAATAGCCGGGTATGGCGCAGATAAAGCTCAAGGCTGTCGGGCATGCGAGAAGTGACAACCGCAAGACGCTTCCCGGCACTTTTTAGATTGCGGAGTGCATCGATAATGCCGGGAAACGGCTTTAGAAAGTTAGTATAGATACCAAGTTGATATTCCATGTGGTACGAAGATATCCGCTTTGCTTCATCCTCGGAAAGTGTGCCCAGATAGCATTCGAGCTGTCGACGGAGCGGCAGACCAATATTGCGAATCACTTCCTGTCTGTCGATACGGCGTTTGGCGTATGTTTTAAGCGTGTTGGAAAAGCACTGATAGATCAGCTCCGTGGTGTCGATTAATGTCCCATCGGCATCAAATAGATAGTATTCGTACGATTTCATAGTGGGCGTGGCGTAAGGCGTAACGCTGATAGGTGTTATATTTCGCTCACGAACGGCTTGAATGGGAAACGCTCCGTTGCGCGGACGCCGAATTGAGATTTGTTTCCTTACCGTTCCTTAAAATGATCCGCAAGCGTCGAAAGCTGAGCCTTGGTTGGGCTTATGCGCTTGCCCCGCGGACCGAGATTTTTCATGGATAACGAAATGCGTCTTTTTTTGGCGTCAACCTTGATAACACGTACGTCGACTTTGTCGCCTACACTTACGACCTGCTCCGGGCTCTCTACGTAGCCGTCGGCAAGTTGCGAAATATGCACGAGCCCGTCACATACGGCGTTTATGTCTACGAAGACACCAAAGGGGGTGATATTGGTAACTCGTCCCGATTGTATGCTTCCTTCTTCGATTTCATGTAGACGCAGACGTCGCTGCTGCTGTGCCGTAGGTTGAGCAAGTTTGGGCTGCCCGGCCCGAAGCTGATTTATCAACTTCTTTTCGATATAGATTTTTCTCGAAGGATCGTCGCTGCTTACACCGTGCAACTGATCCGGATCTTGAACAAGAGTTTCAACCGATATGTTGAGTTCCTCCGCCATGGCCGTCACCCACTCGAAATGGTCTGGGTGAACGGTGATACGGTCAAGAATTGAGGGGGCCGCGGGAAGAACGACATAGCCCGAGATGTTGGCAAACACGACTTCGCCAATGCCTTTTACACGACGCAGGTCCGCCTTGACGGTAAATGGCTCCCTTCCCGCTTCACGTCTGATTTCTCCGATGATTTCTTCGGTGACGCCGGGAAATTCGCGTAGAACCGAATTTCCGATCTCCAAAGCTGGAATACCTTTATGCAATGCTTGTTCCGTGATCTTGCGGACGATAAGTTTAGCCAGCGCCTCTTCGGTGACATATTTCTGAAGGGAGTGGATTCGGAAGAAGCGTGTTCCTACTAGAGGAATGATAGACAAAGGCCTAAGGTAGAGAAGGCCGGCCGCGTAAGCCTTTTTCATGGCGTCGTCGAGGTCGGCATACTTTTCTTTCATCCATTCGGAAGCCGGAAGGTCGCTCTTCTGTTCATCGGATTTTTGGCGAATTATCGCCGGGCCATTCGCGCCTTCATCAATCGATTTCTTGGTGACGGCTTCCGCGACATCGGCAAATTCGTTTTCGATAATCAGCACCGACATCGGACGATGACGCGTATAAAACTGACGGATTCGATTAGAGAATGGAATTTGATCGGGCCGCTTGATCCTCTCCCGAGTCGCTCCCAACATATGCCCTTCGTCGCTAATCGTCACTATGGTAAGGTCGTGCTTGCCGGTCAAGCCAACCGCCAAAATCGGCCCCGACTTGCCTTGTTCATCCGCTTCCGTATCGAGTGCCTTGCTGATTTGGTTTACGGCCCACGCTTCCGCACGCTCTTTCAGGCGACTTTTTACATATCGCTCGACAACCGGTTGCAGCAGTCGAGTCCAGCAGTCGTCTATCGCTTGACATATAATGTCAAATCCGATGGAGTCGGGATTGTATATGAAATGTTCCCGCAGGAACTCGGTAATCATAAAAAGCTGAACGCCGTGCTTGAGACGAATCTGTTTTTTGTCTTCGGCATGAAGAAGGTGAAGCGTTTCTTCGGGCGAAAGGTCCTCGGGTGATATCATCTTCCCGCGGTATGCGGTGAATTGGCGATCTTTTTTATTGCGTGGAATCACCTCAAAGAAACCTTCGTCATAGCCGAACTCTCGGACCATTGAGCGCACGCTTTCGTCATAAGCGAACCGTTCGGCCAATATATCCTTAACGCCGGCCAATACATCATCGATCGTTTTCAGCGTCGAAGACGTTCCAACATATTTTTCGGCAAGCTCTTCAAGCGACCCCTCCTCAACCTCTTGCGCTTCGATCGTATCCGCCAAAGGTCCCAGACCTTTTTTAAGTGCCTGTTGCGCCTTACTTCGTGGGTTGGGACGAAACGGCAATACAATATCGTCGAGTTCGGAAGAATCGGTACTAAGT
>WJJU01000340.1 GCA_014729595.1 Chitinivibrionales bacterium | reverse complement strand
GTCATCACCCGGTTAAAAGGGGTTTTGACTAAAGCGGAACACGGCTTGGTTAAATCGGAACGCAGTTCCAGGGGTCGAGACCTGATCAAGCAGGTAAAGATCGAACTGGTCGAAAACGGTCGGGGGATTCTTGAGTCGGCGATCAAGGCGATAACAAAGCGTAAGATAATCAGCATCCATACCGACCTCAGCACCGGCACCGGTGAGCGCGTGATCATATTTATCCTTGATCGTCCACCGTATCTCTCTGAAGCGGAGCAATACCCTTGATTTCCTTAGGTGGTTTTGTGTAATTTCTTTGATTCCCCGTATTGGGTGCAAGGATGCGGTATCCATAGTTCGGCGGGGCGGGAACGATAATCGGGCTACCGGCGGGACACGGTGATCAGGCCTACGGGAAATGCGCATACGACTGCGTGTGGTTCGGGGCAGGGCGGCCGTAGAAATGCCTTTATGCAGGCAATTCTCGGCCTTTTTTGCTTTATGGTCACCAAACGATTAATTTGGGTTGTACCCTCCGCGGTCAAAGCGGTAGCTTCGAGTGCCTCCGTGAGCGGTGTGTACGCCCGAAGATAAGCGAACGCTGAGCCCAAGGGAGAGTTAGTGCGATCGGATATGTAAGTATAATAATGATAGAGCATTTTTCTTTTGTGATGTAGGGAATTATTCCCGACACACCATAGCGAAGGGGTGATAAACGATGCCCTGGTTTACCAGATCCAACAAAGAGCGAAAGCCTCTTAAAGAAGACATTTGGATCGCTTGTAAGCGGTGCAACGCCCATGTCTTCAAAGAGGATTGGCACAACAACAAGAATGTATGTCCTCAATGCGGTTATCACGGTAAATTGACCGCTTATGAACGTATAGGGTACACACTAGATTCCGGGACCTTTAAGGAAATGGACACTACCATAACGCCGGCCGATCCCCTCTCATTCGTTGATAGTAAAGGGAGCTATGCCGACAAGGCGGCCGCGGCGCGCGCCAAAAGCGGCTTAAATGAATCGGTTGTAACGGGCACCGGCAAAATTGGCGGCATATCGGTAGCACTGGCGGTGATGGATTTCAGGTTTCTTGGCGGCAGCCTGGGCGGTGGAACGGGAGAAAAGATTCATCGCGCCGCCTGCTATGCTTACGACCACCGTGTTCCCTATATTATCTTCTCGGCATCCGGCGGGGCCAGAATGCACGAGGGTATCCTCTCGCTTATGCAAATGGCCAAGACATGCGCGGCGATTGCACGATTAAAGGATCGTCGCATACCCTATCTATCGGTAATGACCGACCCCACCACCGGAGGCGTTTCGGCCTCATTCGCCACAATCGGCGACATTAATATCGCGGAACCCGCGGCGCTTATCGGGTTTGCGGGACGAAGAGTGATTGAGCAGACGATAAAACAGAAATTGCCGTCGGACTTTCAAACCTCGGAGTTCCTGCTTCAGCACGGATTTCTTGACATGATCGTCCCCCGGGACCAAATGCGCGACAAGCTAACGCTTATTTTACAGTATCTTAGTAAGAAATAATCACTGAGCCTAAAGGAACATACAATGGAACCCTCGTTCGATTTCGAAAAGCCGATACTCGAAATAGAGCGAATGATTGACAAGCTCAAAAAGCTTGGCAATCAAGACGACGACGATCACGCGGCTCGTATTGCCGAGTTGGAGGAACAGTGTCTTGAGCAGAAAAAAAAGATCTACTCCAACCTTACCCCGTGGCAAACCGTACAGATCGCTCGCCACCCTAAACGTCCAGTTCTGCAGGACTATATTCAAAGCATTTTCACCGATTTCGTAGAGCTTCATGGAGATCGATTATACGGAGATGATCGCGCGCTGATCGGAGGGTTCGCAACGATCGGGAAAAAACCTGTCATGCTTGTCGGGCAGAACAAAGGAAAAAACATTGAAGAGAACCTGGAACGTAACTTTGCAATGTCAAATCCCGAAGGTTACCGGAAGGCGCTGCGCCTCATGCGCCTGGCCGAACAGTTTGAGCTACCGGTAGTAACGCTCATTGACACGCCCGCGGCCTACCCGGGCAAAGAAGCGGAAGAGCGCGGGCAGGCCGAAGCCATCGCGAAAAACCTTGCCGAAATGGCTCGTCTCGAAACTCCAATCGTCACCGTGGTACTCGGCGAAGGAGGCAGCGGCGGCGCCATAGGGATCGGGGTGGCCGATGTTGTCATGATGCTCTCTTATTCAATTTACTCTGTTATTCCGCCGGAAGGCTGTGCGGCGATATTGTGGCGCGACGCCGCCAAAGCGCCGGAGGCCGCGGAAAGCCTCAAGCTTACGGCTCAGTCCCTTCTGGACTTGGGAGTTACCGACGAAATTATCGATGAGCCTCTTGGCGGCGCTCATCATGATCCGGCGACTATGACCGCGGCCGTAAAAAAAGCGGTGCTCAAACACTTGCGGCATCTTAAGGGGACCTCCGGCTCAAAGCTCGTGAGCAAGCGATTCGAAAAGTACTCGAAGATAGGTGAATTCTATAAATAAAACTATCATACAGAGGTAAACGAATGAGTAAGAAAAGCGCAGTGTCGAACAAAAAAAATGCGGCAGGCAAAAAGGGTGAGGACGCTCTGCACAAAATACCGCTTCGCATCACCGACACCACCCTCCGTGACGCTCATCAATCTCTGTGGGCTTCGAGGATGCGCACGGAGGACATTCTGCGCATAATCGATACGATCGATAGAGTAGGCTATTACTCTCTCGAAGTGTGGGGCGGGGTTACCTTTGATGTATGCCTTCGGTTCCTTCGTGAAAATCCGTGGGAACGTTTGAGGATGATAAAAACAAAAGCCAAGAACACACCGTTGCAAATGCTGCTTAGGGGACAAAACCTCGTGGGCTATCGAAGCTTTGCCGACGATGTTGTTGATCGGTTTATCGCTCTTGCCTGCGAAAACGGCATCGATATTTTTCGTGTGTTCGATGCGCTTAACGATACGCGCAATCTTGAAGCCGCGATTAAGGCGGTAAAAAAGCACGGGGGACACGCTCAGGGCACCCTCTGCTATACCATCAGCCCGTCCCATACTCTCGAAGGATATGTTCGCCATGCTCGTGAGCAGGTTGAAGTCGGGATCGACTCCTTATGTATCAGGGACATGGCCGGAATCCTTTCCCCTATTTGGGCGGAGCGCCTGGTAAGTGCGCTGCGGAAAGAGATCGAAGTACCGATTCAGTTGCATTGTCATTCCTCCAGCGGTATGGCTACGGCCGCGTATGTAGAAGGTGTTCGGGCGGGAGCGGGCGCTATCGATTGCGCTATTTCTCCTATTGCCGGGTTTTCGGCACAACCACCGGTCGAAACGCTTGCAACCATATTCAGAGACACCAATTATTCGGCCGACCTTGATTTCGGGGCGCTCGAGCGTGTAGCGGATTATTTCGCTGAGCCGGCGCCAAAGCGTCGACGAACACAAGAACCGGTTCCCGTCATCGACACCAATCTTCTAATCCGTCATATTCCGGGTGGTGTGATAGCCAATTTGAGGACACAACTCGCCTCTCAAAATGCTGAAGACAAACTGCCGGACACCCTCACGGAAATCACGCGGGTCAGAAAAGATCTCGGGTGGCCTCCTATGATAAAACCCTTAAGTCAAATCGTTGGTACTCAAGCGGTGATGAATGTCTTGGCCGGTGAGCGATACAAAATAGTACCCAATGAAATTAAAAATTATGTAAAGGGCCTGTACGGACGTCCCGCCGGCAAGATTGACGAAACAATCCGAAAACAAATTCTCGGCGAAGAAAAACCAATTTCGCACAGACCGGCCGATGAAATTCCACCCATGCTGCCGACGGCCACGAAAGGACTCGACCCCAAGTTCATCGAGAGTGAAGAAGACATCATTTCATACGTCATCCTTCCGGAGCCATCCATCGAGTATTTCCGGTGGCGCTCTCTGCCGCCCGAATACCGTCCCAAAACACCGGTGGATATGGAACTCGACAAGATACGTGAGGAGGAAGCGGCCCCTCAACAAGAGACACCCGCCTACACCCGGCCCGCAACTGAAGTGAGTGCGGAGCCGCTCCTACCGGACACCGACTACCAGGGAATCTCGGCTCTTCTCACGACCGCTAAAAACATGGGACTGTCGGAGCTGACCATTAAGAAAGGATCGTTCAACCTGGTCGTGCGCTCAGGGGCCGGCGCCCCCCCTTCCGCACCGGGACCCGAAAGCTTCGCGGTCGAGCAAGCATCCATAAAAAGCAAAAGCGCCGCCGTGCATAAAGTCGAATCGAAACCGGCTTCGACGTCGGCCGGACGAGATGGAGGCGCCTATACCGAGATGATCAAGGCTCCGCTCGTTGGAACATTTTATTCGGCCGCCGGCCCCGACAAACCACCTTTTGTAAAGAGCGGCGACATAGTGAAAGCCGGTGACACCGTTTGTATAATAGAAGCCATGAAACTATTCAACGAAATAAAAGCCCCTAAGACCGGCAAAATTGCGGCGATCCTGGCCAAGGATGGAGACGCGGTCGAAAAAGATCAGCCTTTGATCGGCTTTGATCCCGCCTGAAGCGCGAAAGGCCCCTCCAACCAAATCTCCCGGCGCATTCGTTCCGCGGGTCAATCGTGCGAATTTTTCAAGCGATATAACGGACTTTCGCTTTAGCTATCGCATCGATCGTTATCTACCAGAACTACGCTCTTGCCGCATTGACCTTCTCCGCCGGCTTCCGAAGAGAAGTCGAGTGGAGAGCATATTCCGAACATATACCGCTCAGCACGAGGTGAAGATATCACTATAGATGTGCATTTTGTCCATTTCTTCTTCGCATTGATTTTTCACCCACTCAATATCTTCGTTACTCAGGCGCAGCCTGCGTCGGCATTGAGGATCAAGCTGTGGAGCACGATTCACACCCGAATCGTCGCTGGAGCATTCATAAGAGAGGTAATCCGCCAAATGACACACAGAGACCATTTGGTTTAGAGGCTCGGTAGCCGTGCTTGGGTCATGATGTTTGACCATGGGTTCGGTAATATTGTCGGGAATATTCCAATTGGCGGTGAGCAACGATGCAATTTCATCATGAGAATAATCAAGAACACGCCTTTCGGCTTGGTGGAATGAAATGTTGCCCGAAACAAACTCGTTCATCACCTTTTTCATATCTTCCACAAGGTATTGATCCATGACTACCTTGCCGATATCATGAAGCAAACAGGCACAGAAGGCATCCTCGAGATTGGGCCCTCCTCGCATTCGTCCCGCGAGCAGACGCCCGAGTGCGGCGCATAAAAGGTTATGCCGCCAAAACTCACGGCGATCGAATTCGCTTCCTCCCCCGGGTAATATATCGAAAACGGTCAGGCTAAGTACCAAAGTACCGATTACATTCATACCCAGCAGCACGGCGGCGTCGGAAATGCTGCTGATCGTTCTTGGCACCCCATAGAATGCACTATTGGCCAAGCGAAGGATCTTAGCCGAAAGCGAAACATCCTGCCTAACCACCTGAGCCACGTCGCCAACCGAAGTCTCCGGATTGTTCAGCATCTCCATAAGTCGAGTCGCAACCCGCGGAAGCGTCGGGAGATTGGTTAACCGCTCTAAACGCTCATGCATATAACCGCCGTCTCTCTTGCCGTATCGGCCTCAATATAAAGCGTACCACCATAGACAATCGTTCCCTTTTCATATATTGTATCATTATGGATGTAAGTGCGTGCCAATTATTTGCGCGATACATATTTGCACGTTCATTTACAAAAGGTTTATATTGAGATGGCCGGCATTGTTCACGCAGAGCCATCACGGTTACCCACTTTTTCATTCAGGATGCGGCTATGACGAAGCGCTCATGGTCTATCGGCTCACTTTTGGTCCTCTCATGCCTCTGCCAAATTCACGGTCGAGTTCACTACACGGCACCTCTTATCAACCGTATGGGACAAGTGGGTCTTTTCCACAGCCTATCGGCCAAAACGGTGGGGATGGGACGGTTGACTGTCGGCCTTTACGGCTCCATGAGTACCGACCGCGGTTACCTTCAGAGCGTAGTGGACACGAGCACCGGCCTTTCCATCGAAAAAGGATACGACCCCGCGTTGTTCATGACAACGTTGCACCCTTCTCTCGGATTCGGTATTACACGTTTTCTGGATCTGTCCGGCACCTTGCCGGTGTATTTCGATAAAGTTTCCCGGTCGGGACCTCCTCATAATTTCGGCTCGGTAACCGGTGGATTCGGCGATATGGAACTTGCGCTCAAATTTCAGTACCCGCCATACCCCCACCGTCGTTTTTGGGAGACGGCCTATTGGGGTGCGGTGACTATACCTACGGGTGATCGAGTTCATGGTTATTTTCCGCGCCATACCTATTACCTCGTCAAGGACAGCGCCGATTCGGACGTCATAGCGTACTATTCTTCCACTATGCCCGAGATCGACATGAAAATGCTTTGGACCTTTGATTTGAAGGAGCTTCATGAAGACGCACCGGTTCAGTTGCATGTCAATTATGGAGTACGTTGGACGACCGACACCCGGCTTGATCACCTCTTTTTACTCAACATTGCCTTCGAGTACTCCCCTGTCGAGTGGTTTCACCTATTCACCGATTTCAGTGGTGAGGCCCGGATAAGAAATATCGAAAGTGGGTTCCGCGTCGGCGAGGATCCGTTGCGGCTGTCGCCGGGCGTCGGATTTACTCCGGCGGGTGGTTTTTTCTTAACGCTTGGAGCCGACATCAATCTATCGTCGGATTCTCTTGATCAGTATTATAAGTATGGTAAGCGTGTACGAACGCACATCGAACCTCAGTGGCGCTTAACCGGGACGGTTGGTTGGTCCGGTTTTATCCTTCCTCAGGATAAGGATCAGGACGGGATTAAAGACAATCTTGATCGATGTCCTACGGATCCGGAGGATATCGACGGTTTCGAGGATGAAGACGGTTGTCCGGATACGGACAATGACAACGATGGAATTGTGGATCTCAAGGACAAATGCCCTAATGAGGCTGAAGACCGGGATGGATTCGAAGATGAGGATGGTTGCCTGGATCCCGACAACGACAAAGATCTTGTTGCGGACATAGAGGATGGCTGCCCTATGGTTCCGGAGGATTTGGACGGATTCGAAGACAATGACGGGTGTCCGGATATGGACAACGACAATGATGGAATACCGGACACATCGGATCATTGCATTACTATTCCCGAAGATACGGATGGATTTCAGGACACCGATGGTTGTCCAGATCCGGACAACGATCTGGACAATGTACCCGATTCCCTCGACAACTGCCCCGATGTTCCCGGGGACAAAGACAACCAGGGCTGCCCAAAACCAAAAGAGAAGCCGCGAGCCAAAGAGATAAAACGTGGCCGTGTCGTGCTTCGCGGGGTTAATTTCGAGACGGGCAAAGCGGTCCTGACTGATGAATCATTCCAGATTCTCAATCGGGTTTATGAATCGCTGGTTGAGTGGCCCGAGGTTGAGGTGGAAATCCGAGGGCATACCGACAGTGTCGGAAGTCGCCTGTACAACAAGCGCTTGTCGCGTAAGCGGGCGGAATCAGTACTCAATTATTTAGTCGGCCGAGGCATTTCGCCCGATCGCTTGCAGGCTAGCGGCATGGGCGAAGATGACCCGATTGCGGACAATCAGTCCGCCGCCGGCCGAGCACTGAACCGACGGGTTGAGCTACACCGAATAGATTAATAGTCTATCTCAATAGCGTAGTCAAGCAAATGGAGGGCGCTTTCATTTTGCTTGTCACGTGGCTCTGTTTTCCAAGCGATTTCGCTTTAAAGCGATGGATTTCTTTTTTGTTTCCTTACTGTGTTTCATTTATTCAAAAAAGAAACCAAACGCGGATGGAGCGCGTCGAATTGCAAAGCGAAGGGGTTTTGAGATAGATTATAAATAGAGAGCGATTCCAATCCCAAGGAGCTTTGGTTATGGTGAAACTCATGGGCAAATCAGCCGCCTTTCTTTTCTTGCTTAGCCTCGGGGCGTCGGCTGCATTCAATACTAACGGGCAAAAAGGCGTAGTGCGAACTCTGTCGGCGATACCATCGGGATCGGCCAGAATGACACTGGGTATCGGGACAAACTTCGCGGTATCCTCGAGCTACGCGGATGATACCACCCCCGGAGAGACAGGCTCCTCAGCCAAGATGTTTTCTTCAAACATCTTGTGGAATATCGGTATTGGCAGACAGGTTGACGTCGCTCTCGCCCTTCCGTTTTATGCCGACTGGGCCGGATTCAAGGAAACCGCCGTATTCGGGCTTGGGGATATGGCCATTTCCACTAAAATTCTCTTGAGTCCTTATAATGAGAACGCCGTAGTATTTCCCTCGTTCTTGCTTGGTATCAGCGCTCCGACCGGCCAGGCAACCAGCGACCATCCCGGCATATTTCCGCGTCATCCGTCATATTATCCCAAAGAAGTCAACAATAGCGGCTATTACACGGAGGCCCATTTCTATACCTCGAAAATGCCGACTATTAAGCCGGCGTTCTTGACCACCTTTGTCGTGCGGGGGGAAGGGGAATTAGTGTTTCGAATCAACACCAACCTCGGTGTAGTCATCCCGACCGATAAAGAAATGGAGAAGACCGCGCTTATGGGTTTGGGGCTGGAGTTGTCTCCGGTATCGGTAGTTACACTGTTCACCGACCTGTTTCTCGAAACACGGTTTTCCAACTTGGGGAGCGAAGCCTCGGGTGATATCACCCGTGATCCTGTTATGATTTCGCCGGGTATACGGGTTGATGCTCCGGTGGGAGTCTACATGCTTCTTGCCGCCGATGTCGCCGTAGGCTCCATGAAAGATCAACACCTAAACAAATGGGATTTGCCCGACGAGCAAAATGCGGTCGATCAAGCTTACACCACGGCGGGATGGCCGCGCTTAGGATTCCACTTCCAATTTGGCTGGAGTGGTTATCTGACGGCGCAGGATCAGGATAAGGATGGTGTAAAAGATGATGTCGACCGCTGTCCCAAGGATCCCGAGGATCGGGACGGATTCGAAGATGATGATGGATGTCCGGATCCCGACAACGACAAGGACGGTATCCCCGATCTTGAAGATCAATGCCCGAAACTAGCGGAAGATTTTGACGGAATAGACGATAAGGACGGATGCCCTGATCCCGACAACGATAATGACGCCATCCCCGACTCGCTCGACAGATGTCCCAACGACCCGGAAGATATAGACAAATACGAAGATGAGGACGGATGTCCGGACATCGACAACGACAAGGATAACATACCCGACCTCAGGGACCAGTGTCCCAACGAACCCGAAAGTCTCAACGGGATCGAGGACGAAGACGGCTGTCCGGATAAAAAGCAGGCGAAAAAAGAGCCGCCGATGCCTAAGCATCAGATCGTAAAGGGTGTCAATTTCAAGAGCGGCAGCATCCAGATGACTTTCGACTCATATCAATATCTCGACCCGATCATTGCGGTCATGAAAAAATACCCGAAAGTGGAGATAGAAGTTCGCGGCCACACAGACAGTGTCGGCGGTTATGAACAGAATATGCGCCTGTCAAAACTTCGGGCGGAGGCCGTTCGGCGACATCTTATGGCCCAGGGAATAGCCGGCACTCGCGTTAGAGCGGTCGGGTTCGGCCCCAGCAGCCCAATCGCGGACAACCGCAGCGCGGCGGGGCGAGCACGGAATCGACGAATAGAGATTGTGAGAATAAAGTAGTTCCCGTTCTTAGTTTTATCGGGTCGGTCATTATGATCGATTCAGGCAACTAATCGAAGCACTCGAAATGACCGATGGGTATTCAGCGGTATTTAGCGGTATTCGATTCGGCGTCTACTCCGAGGAGGAGCTAAAGTAGACGAATACGGGAGCGATTTAGCCGTGAGCCGCTGGGCGTGAGTCGCAGGGCGGGATATCAATCGCCGTTAATCGAAGACGATCCTGTTGCGTAGCGGTATATCGAAGCGGTCAAAGCGACCGGCGCCAAACTTCGTCACACAATCCCGTGAGCAAATGCCGCAAGCTTTAGCGTCGGCGGAAATAACCTTGCGTCCATTGATTCCCTACCGTTCGTTCAGACCGTGATTCCCGTTGCGCTGATACTTGCCTCATTACCCCCCCCCTTCCTCCCTGCGGTTGATGCGAAAAATCCCAACCAAATCGGCCCGCTTTCACGGAAGGGCATGGCGGCGGTTGGAAATGCTTAGCATTCCTCGTGCCCGGGCGTACCAGTCGAAAATGCGGGGAAAGACACCCGGCGAGGGCGTTGTTATGGATATATTCGATACGGGATCTGATCTTTCCCATCCTGTTTTCGATTATATACGCGATCATGCTTGTCCAAAACAGGTTTTTGAAGGGGGCTTGGGCCGCCCCCTATACCCCAGCTTGGAGCCGAAGGCCATGGATGGCCGAAGGCGGCTGCCGTAAGGCAGGGGTGAAGCCCCCGAG
>WJJU01000339.1 GCA_014729595.1 Chitinivibrionales bacterium | reverse complement strand
TTTCGCTCCAATTTTGATATCGTGAGCACCTATGCCTGGAGCGAGTCGATGGGCAGGTCGCCGGAACATTATGCGGCATATCCCGCAAAGATCGAAGCTATAACACATGACTCGGTTAAGCGGGTGGCGGAAAAATATTTGGTTCCCAAGGAGTTTACCTTCGTAATCGTCGGTGATACGACACAACTCCGCAAGCCCACCGGTTCTTCGACTTTTTCGATTGATGACCTCGACCCCGTTCGCGTAATCGTACCCGACGCAATCCCGGAACTTTATGAAGTTAAGGATATGCCCGATACGGTCACGGTGCCGTAGTACCGCCCTCGTCCGCGGCAAAACTTGGTTTGGCGTGCCGATCTTCTCCTCCCGGCTTTGGCCGGTGTGGGGCGGCGCCCTCATTACCGGTTTTTTGCCCCTTTTCCTTTGCTGTGCTCCCTCGACGGCGACCATTTCCACCACAGTGTTACATGCGCCGACGAGGGAATCCTGCTCCGGCCCCTTCATGGTCGATTCCGCACATTGCCGTATTGAATGTTTTCTATCCGCTTTCGATCATTCCGGCGGTTCAACGGCAACCGTGTCTCGATTACCGAATTGTGCCAAGAGTAACCGAAACATTGACGATCGTTCTCCGTCGTATAAGCTCAAATTTCTTTTTACAGCACTTCGCCGCAACAATCTTACCGTGCTTGGCGTCCGCCCAACATCATACGAGACACTCTACGCTTTGGGGGGCATACCGGCATTAACTTGCCTTGTAGTTTTGCACTTCGACCAATCCGGCTTTACCCCACTCGACCGCGCCTCTTCTCATTTTTCGAATCTTGCGCATTCTTTTGAATCTACGGGCTCCGTCAAACTGCATATCATTGAACGGCTTCAAAGTCGCAACGGTGTCTACGCAATCAGAACCATGGACGGGATCACCATCAAAGGGCTGCCGAACGACATTATAACCGGCCAAGTTTTTCCTCTCGATAGAGCAAACGACGAATCGGCCTACGCTCAGATAATCGGTCATTTTACCGTGTCTCAGCTTTCATCATTTGACATTGACGCACACCTCGAAGAATGGTTCCGAAAATATCCTTATGTTTTCGGCGAGCCACGATCACATCCACTCCCTTAGAGTCCCTAAACAATGAACTGCTATTCCGACCGGCAGCGACGGCGCATCCGCTTCGTTACTCCTCCTCACCATATCGCTGACGATATGCCTTGACAATGCCCATTTTGAAAAAAACCATGCAAAATACGGGAACGCGGATAAAACGGCATCATTTCGGGGATTCGCAACGAAACGGAGAGCAAAGAAAGTCGTTGCACATAAGAAAGCTTGAGGTATTACCTCCCCGAGAAATTGTCCGACTCGTAAGAGGAAATATACCGGCGTCCGATGGATTACGGCTCAATCTCAAGAACTCTAAGATTTAAGATTTCCTCCATTGGGTTCAGAACGAGGTGATACTAATTGTATATTTAATGGCTGTCCGGAAGAGGTGAGGGTACACCTTCTGGACTATTATGCCAAAACATATAGCAACGGCTGCGTCGTGGAATGCCGTTTTCGAGCGGGGAACCACGAGTTTTTTTATTTCCGTAAGCGAAACGACGCAGTCACGGATTGCTTTCCCACGGTCTACCATAGCCGAACGGACACTAAAATTTGAAAATCCATCCGTCGAATTACATCAAGGGCGAGAAGCGAAATTCCTTCGTCCGGCGACGGTATCGGTTTCATGTGGAGAGCCAGAATGCCTAGACCCTTCAATTCCGGTTTACCCGGAGGTTTTCTTTGCGGCATACCGTTATATCTTCTTATTCTGACGGCACCATGCGCTGCACAGGAAGTGCCGGACACGCTCAAGGAACGGATTGAGAACTATTTTGAGGCTTTGGACG
Organism: Chitinivibrionales bacterium; assembly: GCA_014729595.1. Taxonomy (GTDB): domain Bacteria; phylum Fibrobacterota; class Chitinivibrionia; order Chitinivibrionales; family WJMI01; genus WJJU01. The sequence continues at coordinate 4,512 of WJJU01000339.1, read as the reverse complement.
GCAAATTTGAAGCGGTTGCCGGTGCGCCCGCCGTGCGCGGAACCAGACTCAGGGCAATAGACGAATATTTTATTCATGCGCTTCAACGCCACCAAAGCTTTTTTGCGCTTATCAGGACCAATTCAAAAGGGGTTGTCATCAGCGAAGTGGTCCGAGGGGCCGGTCCGGAACGGTCATATCGAAAAATCGGCGGCCAACGCTGGCACATCTACGTAAAAAGCAAAAAACGCCCCTATTATGGCCTACTCAAAGGCGATAACGGCCGCTACTATCTTTTTTGGGGAAGGCCGGTGCTCAAGGCAACCAGCCATGGTCAGCGATTTGTGGGTGCCGTAGCCACCAAGATCGATTTATGGGATTGCATCCACAACTTTACAGCATCGATAACTGAGCCTTTCTTAATAAGACTGGGCAATCTAAGCCTCTATGATCACAAATGGCGCGAGGTTGAAGATTCCATCGAGAAGCGAATCAGTGTGCCGGGCATTTCCCGCATATCCCTTCGCCACGAGCAACCCAAGCCTCCCCCTCCGCCTCGGGCCGATACCGTCGTACTCCCGGCTCATTCGAAGGAGCATACACAAGCTCTCTCAACCGGCCGCGGCGCGAATCATGCCCAAAACCGTTTCTCATTCGCTAAGCTTACCCTCATAGACAAAATCGTCTTTGGACTCATGATTGTCGCCCTGGCGTTACTACTGATCTTGATCTGGCGCCTTTTCGCTTGGTTCGGGGATTGGCGACGTCACAAAAAAGTCGAGAAAAAAGAAAACTTGTTTAGCTGAAATTGTTTTATTTTGAGGTACCTGCTCGTACCGCAAACGCTCCATTTCATCTTTACACACCTTGTGCCGGAGTCTCAGAAACAGACCCGGTATCTTAGTCGCCCGGACCGCGGAATAGTATCTTCCCTGAACGATACTTAAGCGCGGTTTCGTTTTTGCACCGCTACGCTAGCCCGAGAAGCGAAATAGTAGTGCCGGGCATGGGTTCATATTCCGTTCCGGGCGAAGAGTGGTATGCACCGTGTCGAAGTTGCAGGCATTTTCTTAAGTAAAGTTCATGCAATCAAGTATTTAAAAAAAATAGAGAGCCGGTGATGATCAAGCAAGTGGGTTTTTGGGGCATATTCAGCATTTCCGCGGGAGCGATGATTAGCTCGGGGCTTTTCGTTCTCCCGGGCTTGGCGTTTGCCAAGGCCGGCCCGGTTGTTTTCCTGTCCTACTTTATTGCGGGCGCCGTCGCTCTGAGCACCGTCTTTAGTTTATCCGAGCTTGTCACGGCCATGCCGAAAGCAGGCGGCGATTACTTCTACGTTTCGCGCACTTTCGGGAAGATGTTCGGCACCGTTTCGGGCCTGTTGAGTTGGTTTGCGCTGTCGCTCAAGAGCGCTTTCGCCATCATCGGATTGGCGGAACTCGCTTGGTTGGCCTTCGGTACGGCCCTTGCTCCCATCGCTGTGATTCTTACAGTATTCTTCACCGTCCTCAATCTCTTAGGCGTTCGCGAAGCGACGCGTATACAAAACGTACTTGTCGCCGCGCTTTTCGCAATTTTAGGTCTTTTTGCGCTAGTTGGAATACAGGAAATCAGACTGGCCAGGTATGAACCATTTCTTGCCCAAGGCTATAACGCCCTCCTATCAACCGCGGGATTCGTATTTGTATCGTTTGGCGGGGTACTGACGACGGCAAGCATTGCCGGTGAAGTTCGAGAGCCGGCGCGGAATATTCCTTTGGGCTTGATATGTTCAACCGTCGCGGTGACTATTCTCTACTCGCTCGTGACCTTTGTGGTGGTAGGGCTTGTGCCCGCGCAAGAACTCACGACCTCCCTGGCGCCTGTTGCGGAAGCCGCCCGGTACGCCGGCGGCCCTGCTTTGCACATCGCGATAGTGATCGCTTCATTGTTTGCCTTCATCACAACGGCAAACGGCGGCATCCTCACCGCCTCGCGATATCCTATTGCTTTGGCAAATGATGGAATGATGCCACGCATGCTTGCCCGAGAGAGCATTAAACGTCGTACGCCCTACCCCGCCATCATCGCAACCGGTTTGCTGATTGCCGTTTCGGTTCTTCTTAACCTCGAAGTGCTCGTCAAAGCGGCATCAACGGTCATATTGCTGACAAACATCTTTGCGCACCTGTCGGTCATAGTCATGCGTGAGAGCAGAGTAGCGAACTATCTTCCTTCGTTCAGAGCACCGCTCTACCCGTGGCTGCAGATCGGCGGCACGATTATTTTCAGTCTGCTCATCATCGATATGGGTATACGCCCGGTACTCTTGAGCCTGCTGTTCGTTTCGGTAGGTACTATTCTCTATTTTTTGCGGAGAGGGCGTCGGGGAATGGCCGCTCCTGCTCTTGTGCATCTGGTTGAGCGAATCACGAACCGGAAATTGGGAACACGGGACTTGGCGGAAGAATTGAGAACCATCATTCTTGATCGTGACCGGATAGTTAAGGATGAATTCGACGAAGTTGTAGAAACATCGGTTGTATTGGATATCGAAGAGCACATGGATCTCGATCCGTTTCTTCACATGCTCGCCGACCGTATCCATACCGCTTCACCGGCCATCGGAGCAAACGAACTCGTGCAACTTCTAAGAGAGCGGGAAGAAGAGAGCAGCACGGCGCTAAGTGGATTTGTAGCCATTCCACATATCGTGCTCGAGGGAAACGGACGCTTTATGGTGCTGTTGATCAGAGCCCGCAACGGCGTCCGCTTTTCACACGAGCACACTTCCGTGAAAGCGATTTTTGTTCTACTGGGAACACGCGATAAGCGAAACCTCCATCTGCGGGCTCTGGCGGCTATTGCTCAGGTAGTTCAAAACGAAGAGTTCGAACTCCGCTGGTTTTCTGCGAAAAATGAAGCGGATCTCAGGGACTTGGTGCTGCTCAGTTCCCGGAAACGATGATAGAAATCTACTCTGAGTGGTCTGCTCCGCCGAATTTATTTTGCTCTACGACGCTTGAGACGATATAAGGCCAAGCACTTGAGGTATCGACAATGGTCTAGCTTTACGCGGACGAAGTGATGTTTTGGGAAGGGATCACTCATTTTGGGCAAATCGGGGCTTTCGTCGGAGCGCTTGGTAATTCAGTGACTTAACCGAATTCTCCTTATGAATAGGCGGGGATACCCGAATTTCAGGCCGTAGCTTCAATAAGTATATAGAACAATGGAGAACACCCATGGATCGAGCAACTTTGGCTGACGTAGCTACCGAATTGGCGGTCAGTGCCGGGACACTGGCTCTTGACATGCAAAACGGTGTCTCAAGAGTCCGCGAAAAGGGACTCAAAGATGTTGTCACCGAGGCCGATGAGGCCTGCGAGCGAATGATCACCGAAAGCATTATGCGTCTTTTCCCCGACCACAGCACGGTTACCGAAGAAAGCCCTTCACGCCGCACCGGAAGCGACATAACCTGGTATATTGATCCCATTGACGGCACCGTCAATTACTCGCGAGGTATCCCCGTTTGGGGCGTCTCGGTTGGGGTAGCTTGGCGCGGTAGAATGGAAGTCGGTGCGATCAGGCTTCCGGCCTTGGATGAAACCTACACCGCGGTACGTGGCGAAGGTGCATTTCTTAACGGAAACCCGATCAATGTCAGCGCAACCCCTTCACTCGACGATGTGGTCATGGCGTCGGGAGATTTTAACGTAGGCGCCGATGAAGAACAACAAAACAGCATCAATCGATTAAATCTAGTAATGTTCGGGCGGGTGGCCCCTCGCATAAAACGTATCAAATGCTTTGGAGCGGCGGTTGCCGAATCGGCAATGGTTGCCTCGGGTCGGATCGAGGCATATTTAATGAATAGCTACCATCCCTGGGATGTTGCGGCGGCCTCGCTTCTGGTGACCGAGGCGGGTGGGAAAGCATCCCGCTTGGACGGAGCCCCGTTCGAACTTGACGGCTCGGCGGCACTCTTCTCTAACGGAACTATTCACGAGGACCTGCTCAAAGTACTCACCAGCGACTCGGCAAAGCACCATTAAGCTTCCGCTGTCCCCCTTAAAATCATTTCTTGCATTCGCCGACATGCATCGGCACTTGCCGCCACGCCGGCCTGCACGTTGACTAGAGGAATGCTGTTGAGACGAATATTCAGCAGCGCCGACCAGAATGCGGCGATTCCTTCGAGTCCCGCGAGTTCGCGCTTACGCCTCTCGAACACCAGAATTTTTTCGCGGTCTCCGTTCTCTAAGAAATCCTCCAAAGGATATATCAGCGCGGCAAGCTTATCGGCAAATTCCACGGACTGGGCAAGCCCGAGGTCCCAATCAGCCGTCTCCGTTGCCTCGGAACAATGGTTCTCCTCAAATACACGCAGAGTCAGACACGAAAAGGCGGAATTGAAATAGGGACGACCCCGTGCACCCGGACCTTCGAGTGCATAATCGCCATCCTTCTCGAGCCTGGTCATGAAAACGTCACACCCGTCGCCGCTTGCACCGCCTGAGGAGCCCCCCCTTTGAATGTAAGCGAATACGG
>WJJU01000338.1 GCA_014729595.1 Chitinivibrionales bacterium | reverse complement strand
TACTCGAGCTTTCGGGCTCCCCCCCTCGTATTTTCAACGTGTAGGTCGTTGTAGGGGCCGATAACCGCATATTCTTCGCGGCCGTCGAGAAATACCTTGACTTCGCGTAAAGCGCAATTATCTTCCCCCTCACCAACCTTTAATCGTACTAAAGGGATATTGTATCGCGTGCGCTTGGCAAGACCTTGACCTGATGAAATTGGCGGCACCGCCAGAAATAGAACCAGTATCGTTGCCGCTTTTCGGAAAATACATCCTCTGCCGGCTTCATTCCTCCGCGATAAGCAAAGTAGCCGGGTCAAGTTTAAGGTGCATGTCCGCAACGGAAGGCGCATCGTGGTCCTTAACCAATTCCAAACGAATGAAATCATCGGTAGGTCTAAGACAAATAACCACCGAGAGTTCATCGGCAACCGCGCGAAGCGTTTCCGGTACACTACCGCCCTCTTGTTCGTCCAGGTCGCCGGGGAGTTCGGCACTGAACCACAACTCCAATCCCAGTTTCTCTGAAAAGGTTCGAAATTCGCGCAACTCCTCCGTAGAGCTGCGTGCAAAATCGTACCCGTCAATAATTACCGTATTGGCCGCGAACCCACCATCATCAATCAATTCGCGTATGCTTTTCTCGATCTCGGTGATATGTATTCCATCCTGTCTGAAATTCATTATCACTCTATTTTTAATAATACTATCATGGACATCCATAGCGCAATCAAGATTTGAGCGCCGCGCCACCTCCCGAAAAATGTCTTCGTACCAAGACACTATATGCTCGGTAGAATCCAAAAACGACACATGAAGTACATGTCTGTCTTGAAATAGCTGGTCGGTCGCAATGTGCACTAGGCAGGCGGTTTTACCCACGCCTTTACGTGCAGCAATAACCCCGATATTTCCCGCGCCCACTCCTCCGTGAATAGAATTCTCCAGAATCCGTAGCGGACTTCGACGAATCAGCTCTTTTTTGACCATACGAACCACCTTCCATTGACGGAGGGACGCCGGGACGCCCCGCCGCACTATTTTAGCGTTGCGTCCCTTTGGCGAGGTATTCGCTCCTCAGCTTTTCGGCTATGCTTTCGGGCACCTTACCATATTTGAGGAACTCCATGGTAAATTCCGCCTTTCCCTGCGTCAGCGATCTCAGGTTCGTCGAATAGCCGAACATTTCACTCAACGGCACCTCCGCTTCAACACGTGTAAACATATTGTCTTCGCTGGTGCTGATAATTATTCCACGTCGCTGATTAATCGTCGCAAGTATATTGCCCTGGAATTCCGCCGGTCCCTCAACGGTCACCCGCATTATCGGCTCAAGAACCGCCGGCTTGGCTTTTTCGTAGGCCTGCCGGAAAGCTCCAATCGCAGCCATTTGAAACGCGACGTCGGAAGAATCGACCGGATGAAAGTTTCCATCGTTGATAGTCACCTTCACATTGGTAATAGGGAATCCGATGTGAGTACCTTTAGCGAGGCATGCTCTGAATCCTTTATCGCATGAGGGGATAAACTCGGAAGGTATAACCCCACCCTTGATTTGATCATCGAAAGCGTACATCTCTTCAGCGTAGGGCTCAAGCATCCCAACAACCCGGCCGTATTGCCCCGATCCACCCGTCTGCTTTTTGTGGGTATAATCAAACGGCGTCGAGACCGATATCGTTTCGCGATAGGCAACCTGAGGCATACCTACGGAGACCTCAACGCCATACTCCCTGCGCATCCGCTCAATATAAACGTCGAGGTGCAACTCGCCCATGCCCTGAATAATTGTTTCATTGGATTCGGTATCCACGTAGGTTCGGAATGTTGGATCCTCACGTGAGAAGCGCGTTAGGGCTTTCGAAAGCTTATCGGCCGCTTTCTTGTCTTTCGGTGTCAGAGACAATGATATAACCGGCTCCGGCACATACATTCCCGTCAGACCATAGCGTATCGTTCCGCCGCAAAATGTGTCGCCCGAGGCACAATCAATTCCGAACAACGCAACAATGTCACCCGCCAAAGCCTCCGTGATGTCTTCCGTGCTGTCCGCATGCATCCTGATAAGACGTCCGATACGTACTTTCGTACCCGTGCGCGCATTGCGTAACTCGTCACCTTTCGAAAGAGTACCCTGGTAAACCCGCACATACGTTAATTGCCCGTACTTACCGTCCTCCAGCTTGAATGCATGAACAACCGCCGGAAGGGAAGGGTCCGACGACAACGGGACCTCTTTCTCTTCTTTGTCGAGGTCATAAGCAGTCTGTGGAATTTCCGAGGGAGCAGGCAAATAATCAATCACCGCATTCATCAACGGTTGTACACCTTTGTTCTTGTAGGCGGACCCCATCATAACCGGTGTGATCTCCAATGACAGTGTAGCCTTGCGGATCGCATTGTGTATCAGCTCCTCCGACACCTCTCCTTCAAGATACGCTTCGGCAAGCTCGTCGGAAAACATCGAGAGCGCGTCGAGCATTTCGTCGTGGGCGGCTTGCGCCTGCTCGGCCAGATTTTCCGGGATGTCTTCGCAGCGAAGCTCCTCTCCCTGCTTGCCGTCAAAGTACACGGCCTTCATAGCGACCAGGTCTACGACCCCTTCCATTTTGTCCTCGAGACCGAGAGGCAATTGCAGAAGCACCGCATTATGACCTAAACGATCTCTGAGTTGGTCACGAACCTTGATCGGGTCGGCGCCCACGCGGTCACATTTGTTCACAAATGCTATGCGGGGAACCCGGTAGCGCCGAAGCTGCCGGTCGACCGTAATCGACTGCGACTGCACACCGCCGACGGCACAGAGTACCAAGATGGCTCCATCGAGCACACGAAGTGCCCGTTCGACCTCAATGGTGAAATCCACGTGACCGGGCGTATCAATAATGTTCACATCATGATCGCGCCACTGCACATTGGTGGCCGCCGAAGCAATCGTGATTCCACGCTCGCGCTCAAGTTCCATTGAGTCCATCGTTGCCCCAACGCCGTCCTTGCCACGTACCTCGTGTATGGCATGAATCTTCTTGCAGTAGAACAAGATGCGCTCCGTCAGTGTCGTCTTGCCCGAATCAATGTGGGCGCTGATTCCGATGTTTCTTAGTTTCTCAATCGTCTTCATAGTTTTTCGCTGTACCCCTTCGCGACATCGCCCCGGAAGCATCTGGGCACACTTGCCCCTCCCGGGATCTCCCGTTCATGAGAGCCGTTCCTAGTAAATTTGTAAGAGATGGGTGATACCGGCACCGCCGTGTGGGTGCGTCCAATATATATCGTGCAAAAAGGGCGGTGAGGTAAAAAAACATTTTTTTTAAAATCACACCGCCCGGCAACGTACTATGAGGCTCTTAGCGGCCCGCAATCATATAACGTATAGGAGCGAATAATATTTTCGTCTAAAAAGAAAGCACCACGGGAGGCATTGTGCATATAGCCTATTATATCACGGCTCATGGATACGGACATGCGGTAAGAGCCGCTACGATTGTCAACGAGCTGAGCCCCACCACCACGGTAACCTTCAGAACCAATATTCCACGAACGTTCTTCGAAGAGGAATTGCACCGACCCTTTAACTGCGAACAAGGGATGTTCGATTGCGGTTGCATCCAAACTGACAGCGTTACCGTCGATATTCAACGCACCTTGGAAACCTACAAACAACTGGCCGACCGCCATCCCGAAATGCTTCCCGTAGAAGTGGCTTGGTGCCGACGGAACCATATAGATTGCATTGTCAGCGATATTGTTCCTTTTGCCGTGGAAATCGCTCAAACCGCCGGCATACCTTCAGTGGCCGTGAGCAACTTTAGCTGGTACGACATATATACCCAGTATGTTGGTCACAATAGCTGGTTCGCCCCCTATCTTAAGCAGATGGCCCTACAATACGGAATGGCCGATCTCTTGCTTGCGCTCCACCCCGCTCGTTTACTGCCTCATTTTAAGACATGTCGCCCCATGCCGATAGTGGGACGACGCGGCAAGCGGCGAACTGAAGAGCTTAAAAAAATTTACGGGATCGCGCCGCGAAAGAAGATCGGTCTTATATACGTTGGCGATTTCGGTATGGGTGACGTAGCGTGGTACCGGCTGGCGGAATTTGAGGATTGGGAATTCTTAGGGCTTCATACCCTTTCGGGCGCCCCCGCGAACTATCATCGTGTCGAAAAACGATATATGCCATACCAAGATCTCTCGGCATCCGCGGACCTGATTATAAGCAAAATCGGCTATGGGACCTATGCGGAATCAATCCTCAACGGTGTACCGCTCATGTATATTCCCCGCCACGATTTCGCAGAATTCCCCATTCTGGAGGAATCGATCAGCCGTTGGGGCTATGGCCATCGTTTAGAGCATGACCAATTCCGCGCCTCTGCTTGGCATGACGTGCTCCATCGCGTCGCCGTATCAAACCCTCCCCCCTCCCTGGAATCTACCGGCGCAAGCGAATGTGCCGCCGCAATCGAAGCAGCGGCATAATTTGTCAGACATACCCGCCTCCCCCTCAACCTGGGCTCCCGACCTTGCAAAACAAGCTTTATGGTGGTAGAATAGAATAGATGAATGTAACAGTAGTGTATGCGCATGGGTGGGGGCCGATATGCCCTTTCGCTAATGTCGCGGTAATACGAAACGGGAACCAATGCAGAATCCACTTGCGAAATTCGTCGGTGTTGAAGATCGCGAAGACGGCGTTTATATTAAGGTCACGCGTAAACAGCGGGATACGATTACCGTCCACGAGTTGATCCGTGCGCTTCAGGCCGCACTGGTAACCAATTTCGATCTGCGCAAAATTGAAGAAGTGGTAAAACGTGCTCGGGGCGGTTTCGAGCGAATCGGTCCTCCATTCGAATATTACAACACCGCTTTGGATGAGTATGTGCAGGTCAGGACCGAACCGCAGGCGGCCAGTATGCAGTTCAGCTCCTTAGCACTTACGCAAGGCATCCGGCCCACAAAAAGCAGCCTTCTGTTTTGCCTTCACCGCAAAGGCGTCAAGTACGGTATTGTGCGGGAAGCGGTGGATGCGTTCGTAGCCGAGCCCACTTATGACACTGAGATCGAAATCGCCAAAGGCATGCCGCCGCAGGACGGACACGACGGTGCAACGGAAATACTGGTAAGAATCAGCCCGGACGCCAGACCTTCAATCGGTGCAAATGGGAAAGTAGATTTTCGGAGTATTCGAAGTTTCACCGCTGTGACAAAAGGCCAACCACTGGTCCGGAAAAGTCCGCCGGAAGAGGGGGAACCGGGGATAACGGTTACCGGTGAAGAGATCCCGGCCAAGGCGGGAAAGGAAGTTGAGCTGCCGCAAGGCAAAAACACCGAAATTTCGGAAGACGGTTTGGTTTTGCTCGCCTCAACGACCGGTGTTGTTTACGAAGAAAACGATCGTCTTCACATTGGAGAGCTTCTTCAAATTGAAGGAGACGTCGATTATAAAGTCGGAAATATTAAGTATAGCGGCGACGTTTTCATCAAAGGCAGCGTTAAACCGGGATTTACCGTTGAATCCGAGGGTGACATTTATATCGGCGGCGAAATCGAATCCGCGCGGGTGGTTTCACGTAACGGGACCGTTGACGTCGGCCGTGGCGTTATCGGCAAAAATGACACGCACATTTCGGGCAAAGTCGGTGTTCGCGTCGGCTTCGCTCAAGAAGCGGTCATAATCAGCGAAGGGACCGTTACGATCGACAAACACTGCCTTCACTGCACAATTACATGCCACGCGCTCGAAACCAGTCAGTCCGATTCGAGCATTGTAGGCGGTGAAGTGCGCGCCTACGGCTATTTGGCCGTCGCCAACCTAGGCAACGAAGGCGCGGTTCACACCAAAGTGGTACTGGTGAATAAGCAAAAACTACAGGCACAAGAGAAAATAAACGAGCTGCGGGAACTTAAGGCAAAAATGCAAAAGGGGATGCAGCCGCTGGCAAAAGACCTTCGCAGCAAGTCGGCGATTATCAAGAAAGCCGGAGCCGCGGTAGGCGATCGTCATCGGCTTGAACTCAAGAAGCTTGTTGAGGAATACAACGTTCAGGGTAAAAAAGTAGAGTACGTGGAAAACAAAATTACCGAACTCGAACAAATGCTCGATTCCGACATGGGCACCGACGGATACGTAAAAGTTATTCGGGATATTCATCCCGGTACCGAAATTGACCTCTACGGGGTGGCACAAAGAGGCATCAAAGCCAAAATGACGGCTAAAGTATTCCGCGCGGAAGCGGGCTCAATCCAGACGGAAGGGTAACTGCCATGGGCAATCAGGAACAGGTAAAAATCGAAGAACGCTCGGGTTTTGTATGGGTAACGCTTCCGGACGCCGTCCGTATGGACAACTACACCGCCATAGAAAAGGCAATCATCTCGAACCTGAGCGGCAAGGACGACCGGCTTGTACTTGACCTAAGCGAAACAGTCTATCTCTACAGTTCGGGGATCGGGTTGATGGTCAGAATACACAAAGAAATGTCGGGCGCCAACGGGGTATTGTATCTTGTTAACGTTTCGAGAAAAATTCGCGATTTTTTGGAAAGCATGCGCCTTGACAAGGTATTTACAATTTACGCCACCGACGTCGAGTTTGAGATATCGCGGGATGAAATTTGGCGCGAGAAAAATTCAGGTCAAAAAATCGGGTTCGTGTTCGTGGCTCAACCGGAAAACGGCGTCTATCGCATCAATATCTCGGGCCAAATGGATGCGCTTCACGACCTGTCTCCGCTGGACAATTTCGAACCCGAAGAACATGTGTCGCATTACGTCATTGATCTTCGTGACCTGGATATTATGGACACGTATGGATCTCAGGCATTTGTCGACTTTTTACAAAAAATCCGCGGATGGGGCGGAAAATGCCTTACCTACGGCGCCGGCGAAATGGTCAGAGAACTAATGAGCCTTCTCTCGATAGACAGTCTTATGGAGCATTTCAGCACCGAGCAGGAAGCGATGGACGGCTTGAAATAGTGGTCGTAGACCTACGTTTAATGTACGACAACCGCTTGGGCGTCTCTCTCCACTATCTCACCAACAATCGAAGCACGCCCATAGCCGGCTTGCTGCAGCCGCTCCACGGCCTCATCGGCTTTGTTCCGCTTTATAGCCATGAGCAGCCCCCCCGATGTCTGCGCATCGAGAAGAAGCATTTTGATATTGTAGTCCAAGCTTTGGTCGAACAAGCAGTGTTCCTCGACATAATCCTGATTGCGAAACGCCGCGCCCGGTATGCAACCAAGATCCGCCAGCTCGTAGGCACCCGCCAGCCGCGGCACCTTGTCGCCCCGTAAAGCAATTGTAACGCCGGACGCCAAGGCCATCTTAAGTGCATGTCCCAACACGCCGAATCCGGTAATATCGGTTGCCCCGCGAACCTCGTATTCCCGCATGAGTTCGGCCCCCGCCGCATTCAGTTGCTTCATCCCTTCAAGAGCGGCCGAGTAACGGTCATCCATCGCCTCACCGATTCGCTTTCCGGCTACGATCACGCCGGTTCCAACCGCTTTGGTCACGATCAGCACTTCGCCGGGACGAGCACCCGCATTGGTAATTATCCTTTTGGGATGAATAAGTCCCGTTGCCGCAAGCCCATATTTAGGCGGATAATCATCAATCGTATGTCCGCCAACGATCACCGCCCCGGCTTCGCGCACCTTGTCCATCCCCCCGGCAAGCATCTCTTTGAGCACCTCAAGCGGAATACGATTATGGGGAAACATGACCAAGTTCAGCGCCGTAACCGCCCTCCCCCCCATCGCATAGATATCACTCAAAGAGTTGGCGGCCGCAATCTGACCGAATTCATAGGCATCCGAACAAATCGGCGGAAAAAAGTCGGTCGTCTGAATCATCGCAAGGTCTTCGGTAAGCCGATACACCCCGGCATCATCATGAGTCTCGATATCGACCAGCAAATTATTATCGGTAACTCGTGGAAGGTCGCTCAGCGCCTCGGATAAACGAGCCGCCGGAATTTTAGCTGAACATCCACCATATTCCACCGTCGTCAGCAAATCAAACGACGCGCCCATGTGCGGAACTCCTTGAT
>WJJU01000337.1 GCA_014729595.1 Chitinivibrionales bacterium | reverse complement strand
TTGTGCTCTTGAGTAATGGTTTGACGGCGATGTGCCGAGCCACAATTGAGTATTTACCATTGGGTGAAGATCAATTTTTCATCATCCTCCTTGTAATGTCAATTCTGACAATCATATATGGTGCATATCTTTGCCTAAAGTCGGTCACCCTTGTGACAGTACAGGAAGATTCTTTCATATACAAGAAAAAAAGATACAACATAAAAGACATAGTTTCGGCTGAACGTTCGAACAGAAAACTTGTGATAGTTTTTGAAAATGATATGGTATCACTCCCATATCTCAGGCTAAAAACCAAAGACGTCCAAAATTTCATTGTACATCTAAAACGGTATGAGAAAGACTTCAATAAAAGATAAGATTGAATCTATACTTCCATAGAAAACTTAACCTGAAAGAAAATGAGAATACAATCCGTTTAATTGCGGAGGATATGCCGGCAATATCGTGAATATTTTTTCAAAGGACAATCCCTTTATGTGTTCCCCAGTCCTGCCTCAGACGGAATCAGAAATCACCACAGTTTGATTAAGTGAGTATTCATCATGCATGTCTGCGTGCTTTGCTCGATGAGTTTTTTGTCTCTCTGCTCTGGCGGCAGCCGGCTTCCCGCGGCGTTCTTCCCAGACCTGTACGTCGAGTCCAAGCAGTCTGTCCCGCGGTGTCACGTACCCAATGGCACTGTGGAGGCGATGGTTGTTGTACTCATTCGCATACCGGCCCATCACGCGTCTGGCCTCCTCCACATTGGACGGGCATTGCGGCCGGATGCATTCTTGCTTCGCTGTGCCGCTCCATCGCTCAAGCTTGCCGTTACTCCGCGGGTAGCACGGAGAGGTCCTGACCTGCTTCATTCCGGTCCGGCGATGAAAGTCCTTATTGGTCATCGACACTCGTATCTCCCAGTGCATCAGATAGCGGCTATAGTCATCCCCCACGGCCGTTTCTTTGCGCCCGAGTGAACAAATATACCTAGCGTTGCACAAAAATCGGTTTGACATGTATTTAAGCAATTGAATTATTATGTCAAACGGATCTTTACCCTCTGGGAAAGCCCCTCGGCATCCAATCGCAACGCTTGCGCGGTATTCGGTAAGCGTTCACTCACGCCGTCCCGGCGTGGCTCTTTTGCCCCAACGGCGCGAGCATGCTTCTCGGGCGGCAGTCCATTGTGGACCGGCATGCACTCCGGCCGTCGCGCCCTTTGATTCCCCTCCCCGCCTCACGATAGAGTATCGAGGATCTTTTGCAGCGATGGAGTATACCCCCCCCGAAAACAGTCGAGGGAAGGGGTTAACCACAGCACGATTTTCTATCCGAAAGTCTCCAGGGAATGAGTACATATTACCCCAAAGGAAGCGATGCCGCAATGTGGAAAGTGGCGGGCCTCGCCATAAATTATCTTGATCGAAACCATCTCCGGGAGGAAAAATGCCTACGCTTACAAAATCGGTCCGGCATTACGGCTCAATGCCGCTTATTACCGCATTTGTCTCCCGCCGTACCGTCTCTCCGAATATTATAGCACCGATGAGCTATGCGCCCAAAGGTGGCCGGCGAAGCGCCTCTCCCGAATCACAGGGTATCGACCCGCGCGAAATCCGAAAAGTGCTCCAAACGATAGAATCAAAAATGATCGTCTCCGATTATTTGCGCGTACCGATTCGGAGTAATGTTTTCGCCCTCAGGAGAATGCGGAATAGGATGCGACAACAAACAACTACGCACAAAGGGAACCGTTAATCTAAGCCAAGGACAACGCTCGGATGCCGCGCGGAAAGTATACCAACAAGAAATTAGCCCAACTCTATGCCTGCAAAGACCGCGCAATACACGGAGGGCGAACGAGTGGGGCAAAGCGACGGCGTGCCGAACGTTTCACGATAATCGATCTATTCTGCGGCGCGGGTGGTATGACACTCGGATTCACGAAAACTTTCGGCCGTTGTTTCGAGCCCGTCTGGGCGAATGACTTCAACCGATATTGCGCCCAAACGTACAATGCCAACTTCGGCAATCATTGTGTGAGCGGGGATATTGTTGACTTGCTCAATAACCCCGAGATCCTAATACCGAAGGCGGACGTTGTTGTCGGCGGTCCGCCCTGTCAGGGTTTTAGTTTACTCAATAAGAACCGCGAGGTCGATCCTCGTCGTGAACTGTGGCGGCCGTTTCTCGAAGTTGTCGAAAGGTGCTGTGCGAGGGTTTTCGTCATCGAAAATGTTCCGCATCTTTTGGGGACTTTCGAACATTGTGAAATTGTCGGCGCGGCGGAAAAGCTCGGTTTTAAAATAGTGTCGGGTAAGCTCTGCGCGGCCGACTATGGTGTGCCCCAGACTCGCATCCGTGCCGTAATAATCGGCTCGAAGGCCGGTGATCCAACCTTGCTCTTCCCTCCGCGACCAACACACTATAATCCCCACGGGAACGGGTGTCATCCAACTACCGTTGATTTCCCGGACAGCGATTCATTAGTCCCCTCCTCCAAGAAATGGCGCACCGTGCGCGACGCCGTGTTCGATTTGCCTCCTCCCGAAGGGACGGACATTCGACCGGTACCGCCGCCGCTCGACCTGCATTTCGGCCGAACGCCTACCGAAATGAGCGTCAAAAGATACAAGGCGATTCCCTACGAGGGAATGAATCGATTCGATCTCCAAAAACGAGCGCCTGAGCTGACGCCGCGGTGCTGGATTCGCAAAAAAACCGGCGGGACCGATCTTTTCGGGCGGTTATGGTGGGATAAACCCGCATTCACCATGAGAACGGAGTTTTTCAAACCGGAAAAGGGACGCTACCTGCACCCGACACAAAATCGACCGATAACGCACCGGGAAGCGGCCCGGTTCCAAAGTTTTCCCGACACCTTTCTTTTCAGGGGAACGAAGATCGAAATCGCCAAGCAAATCGGTAATGCGGTTCCTCCTCTCCTGGCGGCTCGCCTTGCCGATATTGTCTACGCCCTTGTTACGAAAGGTACGAAAACGAACCGTCATTAGACCGACCGGGGTGTATGACAGACTCAAGCCCGCGAAGAACCCGACCAGAAGATCGAGTCATGAGCACCGGTCGACAGGCACTATGGCCAGAGTAATGAATCGCATGATGTCGTTGCCGACACAAACGGCGCGGTGGTTGCCGTGACTTCGCTACTAAGAGCCGCTTTAACATAAGAAGAAGTCGCCGGATCGTGATCGCGCCTCATCCCCGCCCCCCC
>WJJU01000336.1 GCA_014729595.1 Chitinivibrionales bacterium | reverse complement strand
GCGGAATCCTATGCTGAGCGCATTCTTGCTTTGACCGACGGTATTGAGCCAAAAGAGACCGTGCCGACATCCAACCCACCCAACGTACGCATCGTCGCCCCCCGCCGAGCGCCGAACGAAGTCACGGAGGACATTGCGATCATCGGCATGAGCGGACGGTATCCGCAGGCGCCGGACTTGGATCGGTTCTGGAATAATCTCTTAAGCGGCAAAGAATCCGTCGCGGAGATACCCAAGGAGCGGTGGGATTCCGAGCCGCTGTACGATCCCGATCCGGTCAATGCCGCATTCGGCAAAATATATTCGAAATGGGGCGGATTCCTGGACGATGTTGACGAATTCGACGCCCCATTTTTCGGTGTGACGCCCGCCGAAGCAAAGACGATGGACCCACACCTCCGGCTGTTTTTGGAAACGGCATGGAATACTTTCGAGGATGCCGGATACAAAATTCAAAAAGCAGGCACGTCGCCGGCGATGAACACCGAGAAATCGGTGGGTGTATTCGTCGGAGTGTGCGGCTCGACATACCCCTATCATTCGATCGAACTATTGCGGAGCAATCGCCCCAACGGGCGTTTTCCCCTTGTATCGACCCCACAGTCCGCTATTGCCAATTACCTCTCGTTTCTGTTGGATCTTACCGGTCCTAGTCTAACGATTGACTCGATGTGCTCGTCGTCGATGGCGGCACTGCACTACGCGATGGAAAGCATCAAGCGTGGTGAGTGCACAAGCGCTTTAGCGGGTGGCGTGAATTTGTATTTCCATCCTTACAAATATTTGGAGATGTGCAAAAAACGTATGCTCTCGGTCGACGGCAAAACACGAAGCTTCGGAAAAGGTGGAACGGGATTTGTTCCGGGTGAGGGTGTCGGCGCCGTACTGCTCAAGCCTCTGTCGAAAGCCGTTCACGATCATGATCGCATACATGCGGTAATAAAAGGCAGCCACCTTTCGCACTCGGGTAAGACAAGTCGTTTCGGTTTTCCTAAACCGCAAGCTCATGCCGCGCTCATTCACGACACCTTGGCAAAAATCGATATGCGTCCCGACGCACTTCATTATTTGGAAATGCCTATCTCCGGATCTGAGTTGAGCGACGAACTCGAAATGGAAGCGGTCCGGGAGGTATTCGCCGACATTTCGCTTCCCCCTAAAAGCATCGCTGTCGGTGCTCTTAAACCAAATATCGGCCACGGCGAAGCCGTGTCGGGGGTGGCTCAGTTAATCAAGGTCATCCTCCAAATGAAGCACAGGACTATTGCTCCGACCGTAATAAGCGGATCGATCAATCCAAAATTCGACCTCGGGCAATCAATCGTATATATCCCGACTCAATCGACCTCATGGAACATGGATCAACCGTTGACGGCGGGCGTTTTTTCGTACGGTGCCGGCGGCACGGGGGTTATGGCGGTCGTTCAGGAATATCGCGCCTCGCGACCAACCGACGGATTCAACGACAACACGCCTTACCTATTTGTTCTATCGGCCCGTACTACCGACCAATTAAAAGAATATGCCGATCGGCTCAGAAAATGGTCCGCGCTCAATCGCGTCGCCTCCGCAAACGGGAACGCGGCTTCGTTGAGAAACATTGCATTTACTCTACAAACCGGAAGAGCCGAAATGGTGGAACGCTTGGCGATCGAGGCGAAAGAAGCCCGCGACCTAATCAACAAGCTTTCTTCATTTATCGAGGGCGGCGATTTATGGAGCGGTGTTTATATCGGACGCGTGGAGAAGGGCGCCGGGGGCTCACGGCGCTATTACAAAAAGCATGATGACGAAGCATTCTTTACGGGAAACGTAGCCAAGCACTGGGTCTCCGGCGGATCGGTCGATTGGTCCTCGCTCTATGATGAGCCGAAGCCCTACAAGACTTCACTACCGACGTATCCCTTCGAGAAAAAAAGATATAGGTATCGCGATTCAATTGAATCACCAAAAGAACGTGTATTTTCCGACAGGAAGGATCAACCCAAGGCGCCGGAGATCGACTGGATGAAAGAAAACGGCATATTGATATTGGATCCGACGGGCAACTGAATGGCAGGTTGTTAATGCCGCTTGGCGGCGGGAAGCATGTATGAATGTTATAAAAAAAGCATTATCACGCTATTCGGCCGGTGTTATTTATCCGCGCCAAAGACGAGGGTGGGATTATTTAAAATAGGAGGCAACCATGATTGATTGCTTTATTGTTGGCGCAAACGAAAAGAGTATAGAAGAGCAGATTGCCCAAGCACGGACACAGCCGTCGGCGGCTGAATATTCGCGTTACTTGAATCTAAGCTATATTGTTCACGAGGGCAAGCCTTATCAGCCCCTCGATTTGGTTAACCATTTTTTGACGCCTATGAATGGGGCGCAGTCGAAAAAACTCAACAGCACTGATTTCATCCAAACAGCCATTTTGTACTTAGGCTCATACCTTCACCGCGAAGGATTTACTTTTGACTACGTGAATTTGTATCGGGAAGAAAAGGACGAATTTAAGGAGAAATTATCAAATAATCGTATACTAACCATAGCTATTACGACTACGCTCTACACTTCGCCCGAACCTATCTTCGAAATTATAGAATTCGTAAAAAAATATAATTCACAAGCAAAGATCGTTGTTGGGGGGCCTTTCGTGCATTATATGCATCGCACCTTACACCCCCTGATGGTCAAGAGCTTTTTAGCGCAGTCGGCCATAGACTTTCTGGTGATCAGCTCCGAGGGCGAACTCGCCCTTACCAACATACTTGGCGCTCTTAAAAACAACCAACCACTTGACAGCATCAATAATATCGCCTACAAGGACGGTGACGCGGTGCGAATGACACCCATTGTCGAG
>WJJU01000335.1 GCA_014729595.1 Chitinivibrionales bacterium | reverse complement strand
CTTTCAGGCCTCCTGCAGGACCGCTGGAAGCGCCACCCCGGCCGCTTGGAACGCCTTTCCGGCAGCCCCCACTCGGCACCGGAAAATAGTTTCCGATAATCGCCGGAAAGAAATTTCCTGGTCGGCGTAGAACGGCCGGTCACCCAAGCGCCCCGCCACAGACCCCGGCGTGCGGCACTTGCGCGCCTCAGGCCGGTTCCATGCGCACCTGTCGGGTGGCAGCCTCGCGTTATGCCGGGCCTGAGCCGGTAGTGCTCCGGTTTCAGGGCACCGGACATCTCGTATTTTTGTTATGCAATTTCCTGCCGGAGTGGTTTTGCGATGTCCGGTTCGAAATGCTGATGGGTGATGGGATAGAGCAGCGCGGAGTACGATCGATTACCGAGGCGTTTCTTCTCGATCTGAAGAAACAGCGTTTCATCCTTGGTTCAAGCTCCGGTCACCGGCGAAGTAAGGGCATCGGTAGAGCAAAGCCCGTCCAACCCTTCCCTATCAGTTTCGTCGTTGGGCGAATTCTCATTTGCCGCGGGTATCGGAATCATTCTCCATCCATCCTTTTTGCAAGGGCACTTCACCGGGTTTGACATCGAACGTTTCGTATGCTTGACGATCCAAGCGGAGCGTATTGCGTCGATACCAAAGATTACACACAACAGTTAACGCGGGATTGTGTAATTGGCGTATCATTTCCCATGTTCTCCGCAGAATACCTCCGTAACTATAGAATCCGCGAAAACAGGCGTCCTTCTCTTCTATCATTTCCAACCATGACAGATGACCATAGCGGGCAACCGGGAACGTTAGGGTGTAGTATCTCCAATCTCGCGGAAAATCCTTGAGAATAATACGGTTCGACGACTCCATCTCATCCCACAGTCGAGTGCCGGGAAGGGGAGTCAAGAACAGGACATTGATTGCGTCTAGACCATAATGCTTGGCCGTGGAAGCGATCTCTCTGCCGATATGCTTCTTATCTATGTCGAGGCCGATGATGAACGAACCGACTACAGAAATGCCGTAACGATGAATTCGTCCTACCGCAGTCTTGATACCCTTGAGCTTTCGGATGTTGAATGGTTTATGGATCTCCTTCAGACCTTCTGTCGAAATAGTTTCGAATCCGACAAAGACCCCAATGCATCCGGCTTCTGACGCCAGCCTGAGGAGTTCTTCATCGTCTCCGAAATTTAAGGTAACCTGCGCAATCCATTTTTTTTGTATTCCAGATGCGATTATTGCGCGAAGGAGGTCCTTTGTGCGGGAAATGTGCTCTTTTCTCGTGCCGATAAGGTTATCATCAACGAGAAGGACAAGCCTTTCTCGAATCATTCGATATTCGTCAATAATTTTGGGAATCGGGCGGTGTCGGTAGTGCCTCCCATTAAAGGCCGTAACACTACAGAAATTGCAGGATAGTGGGCAACCACGAGTGGTCTGGATCGAACCAAACCGATACCCATGAGCCAGCAAGTCATGACGGGGAATGGGAGTCTTAGAGAGATTGGTTTGCTGTCCGCTGTAAACCGGCAGCAATGCGCCTTGGATCGTATCATTGAGTACATTTTCCCAAACGCTTTCCGCTTCGCCAGTTACAAGAGAGTCGACATATCGGGATACTTCTTCTGCACACATGGTGGCATGGATACCACCCATCACGACGGGAACGCCGCGACGCCTGAATTCTCCTGCAATCGTATACGCTCGATCTGCTTGTGAGGTGAAAGCTGTGATGCCGACAAGATTGGGAGAAGGCAGGGCTGAGTAGTCCTGTCGATCTACGTTTTCATCAAAAACGACAATTTCCCAGTCGGGGGGCGTTAAACCGGCAACAACCAGAAGCCCCAAGGGCTTCCATACAGTATAGTTGTTCCATCGGTTCAGTTTGCTTTTTACAATGCTTACCAGAGGATTGTAGGGGTTTATCAAATATAACAGCACTATGTACGCTTTTTCCTTGTCTTCAACAAAAGATTGATATTGCGAATAGAATTCTTGATTTCTGGAATGCTCGGTGGCGCAATACTTATCGATGTAATGCCGTTTGCCAATACGGCACCCAGTGATTCGTGTCTTACAGCCAACTCTCCACACAAGGTAACCGGCACTTTACCTGCGTTGCGAGCAATAGCGCGAATCAGATTCAGCATGATTGGATGGTCGTCTTTGAAGTAATTGCCCATTAAGGCGCTTTCACGGTCAGATGCCATTACATACTGCGTGAGGTCATTCGTGCCGATACAGAGAAAATCAGCCTGTCTGCTAAGTGACTTCGTATCCAGGGCCGCTGCCGGCGTCTCGACCATGGCTCCAAGTGGGGGCGGCTCTTGATGGTGTTTCTTCGATATCTTGTTAAGCATCTTCCTGATGCGAGCGATTTCTTCTGCAAAAGTAACCATTGGGATGAGAATACGAACGCGAAAATCGCGCGAAACCGAAACCATGGCCTCAAGTTGCACACTGAGCAGTTCAGGATAATCGAAAAGCAGCCTCACACCTCGTCTCCCGAGAAATGGATTCAGTTCAAACGGCAGACTCAAGTAGGGAATGTTTTTGTCTCCTCCAATATCCAGAAGGCGCAGGTTAATTGGTTTATCCCCGATAGGTTCCAAACTGTCTGAAAGAAACCGGCTGTATTCTTCTGCGGTAGGTAATGCTTTCGCAGCGAGGAAGAATCCTTCAGTCCTGAAAAGACCAATGCCGTCTGCTCCTGATTCGGCGGTGTGTACAACATCATCACGCGATCCAACGTTTGCCATCACCGTGATGGCTTTACCATCGATAGTCTGGGCATTCTCAAAGCGACTTTTCCATGCCAAGGATAATCTGCGTCTATGGCTATTT
>WJJU01000334.1 GCA_014729595.1 Chitinivibrionales bacterium | reverse complement strand
TCCTTATGGAACGATCGAGCTTCTCAGGGTGATACTCGATGCGTGTCCCGATCGCTCGGCATTGAAGGCGGAAACCGGAAGGCTTTTCTGCGCGTTGGGGCAAATAGACAGCGCCTTTCATCATATAAGTGAAGCTTCGCGAGAAAGACCAAACGATGCAAGGGTCCTGCGCAACGCACTCACGCTCGCCATGGTTCGAAGTGACTTTGCGGCTTCATGCAGCCTGGCGCTCAGACGCTATGAGCTTACCGCCGACATATCGGATCTTGAGCAAGCCGCCGTGTGTGCATTTCCCTACGATTCGGTGTTGGCCATGGAGCTCTACACGGAGGCACGCTTGTCGCCGAACTATTCCGATGACGGATCACCTTCCCGATGGTTCTTCGAAGAGGCGCTCAAAAGCGATGTAAGCAGATCTGACGGACATTTTTTCACCGACAGTCTTTTCCATCTCAACTTTGCTCTTTTCGAAGCGGATTATCGACAAAATCACGATCGAATAGCTTACTATCTACACAAGGCGAGCGCTTTTTATGTCTATGGAATCCATGACAGCGCCGCATATTACAATCTCAATCTCTTACGCAACGTGCCCAGCGGTAATCTTGATCTGGGCTATACGGCGCTATTCAATTTGGCCGCGGAATACTATGCCTGCGGGAAACACCGGCTTTCGTATGATCGCTTTCTTAATCTCTACAAACGCGGAAATGGAAAAAAGGATGCGGCGGTACGGTATGCGCTGGCGGTTAATTACGAGGAATTCGGCGATATCGTTCGTGCGCGATCCCACTATGAATATGTTCTGAACCAATGCAGCCGGCACTACCACCAACATTATGATATTCATGCGTTGGCCGCCTACCGCCTTGGGGCGCTACAGGGGTCGGTGGGAGAAATGGAATTAATGGAGTGACAGCGGCAAACCTCTCCAACTCCGGGAGCTTACCACTCTTAATTTTCAGTGAATACTGAGCGACCCCCGGCTGAAGGTCTACCGAATCGGCGCCTGACGAGATTATCCAGAAAAACATCAAGAAGCGGACGCATCCGTGCGATTTTCCCAAAACCGTCTCGCATCTCGTTTTCGCTTTGGACAAACATTCCCGGCCCTAATTCATCATGGCAATTCTCGAGAAGGGCTTGGATACTCTCCGCGGTTGCTTCAAGATGACACTGCAGTCCGACAATACCATCATCGTAGGCAAAGATCTGATTTTCACAGGCTTCGCTGCCCGCAAGACATCTTCCGCCCTCGGGAACGTCAAAGGTGTCTCCATGCCAGTGAAAAGATTCAAAAGAAGAGGGAAAACCCTCCAAGGTAGGATCACCGTGAGCTTCCGCGGTTAATGAAACCGGAAACCATCCGATTTCCCGATGATGTGCCCGATACACGCGAGCCCCTAAAACTTCGGCAATTAATTGAGCGCCCAAGCACACACCCACCACGCACTTCCCCACTCCGATCGCCCGCTCGATAAAACGCTTTTCGACATTTATCCATGAATAAGTATTTTCGTCACCGACTCCCATCGGTCCACCCATCACCACCAGCATCTCGAACTCATCGAGCGACGGCGGTGGAGCACCTTCAAAAAGCCTCGTGCCCTCAATCGTATACCCTCGTTCACCAGCCCATCGGGATATCGTCCCCAACCCTTCAAAAGGTACGTGCTGAAGCCAGTGAATTTTCATAGGGCTGTGCCTTGGTTATAGTACCGGTTGAGCGGTGCGCAATAATTGATTTAAGCTGATTCTACGGCAGATGCCGATAAAAAACGGCCGGAGAGAAAGGTTTGCGCGAGATTCCGTCTCTTCCCGGCCGATTATGAGCAAAGCGGCACGTATGCTCAGCGCTTAATGAGCGACTGACTTCGAGAGGTAATTATGGATTGACCGCGCCGCTACTTTTCCCTGGCCCATCGCCAGGATCACCGTTGCGGCGCCACTCACAATATCCCCCCCCGCAAATACACCCTCTTTCGAAGTTGCCATGCTGTTCTCATCGGCAACGATAGTACCCCATCGCGTGACTTCGACATCCGGATTCGTGTCGGGAATGAGCGGGTTTGGCTTATTCCCGATAGCGATAATGACTACATCGCACTCAAGTTCGAATTCACTCCCCTCAATCGGCACCGGCCTACGTCGGCCCGAAGCATCCGGCTCGCCCAGTTCCATTCGAATGCACCTCACGGCACGCACGGCACCGTCATCATTCGCAAGT
>WJJU01000333.1 GCA_014729595.1 Chitinivibrionales bacterium | reverse complement strand
CTTATGGCCGGGGGGATCACGAAAACGCGCGCCTTTTGTCGATAGGTCGACCATGTAGAGGTGGTGAGTCTCCGGCGGCAACTCCAACCATGCGGGGCAAAATTCTCGAGACCGGGCTTTCGGATCATGCTGGCGTTGTTTGGTTCTTATCCCTAACATGCTACGCCATCCTCCTCACCTCAATAAAGACTTCCCACCCCATCCTCCCTACCGCAAGAGAAAGCATATCAGCAAACAGCGTGGCCACCGCACCCATGCGCCGAAAGAATAAAACACGAGCAGCATGATCAGGGGTAAATCACACGAAATCATCTACCACTATCAAATTTCCACTTCCGCACCCATCACGCGGATACATTCCGTTCCCAATCAAACAAATATTGATCGCTGATTCCAGAGAAGAATTCCTGCAATTCATCCACTTGGAGCAGCCGGGGCGGATCGCGAAGGGGAGCTAGCTTGTCTTTCAGATCTTTGGCATAGGATACAAACGAAGCCGGGTCGTTGGGATAGGCCTTTTCATCGACTCCAACAAACGCAACCTGCCCGGCGGCCTTTGAAACAATCTCACGCCACCGCGCGATGGATACCGCCCCGATCCCTTCCAGACCGTTGGCCATGAGAATCAGCCGCGCTCTCTTGAACGAACGCGACCGGCAGAAATGTTCCAACCGCTCGGCGGAAACAGAGGTGTTAAACACCAGCCAGTATGGAACAGCCCGGGCCTGAAATGTTGTCTGAGGATCAATATTCGCAAAACAATCGACCAGAAGCGACTCCGTTTCGCATCCGCGCAGTGAATACCAGTGCTTGTAGCAGTCCGCTACGAACGGACTCAGACTCTCGGGCGATTTAAAACGGATGCGGTGCATCGGAACATCCATGCGCGCGAGGTCCTCGGCAAGCGAATGGACAAAACCCCATTCGGCTTCTGGCTGCTCTCCATCAATATCCGGCGCATCCCATTCCTCCACGTCCGCTTCCTGACTTTTGAGAAACTCCCGCACCCGTTCGCTTCCATAAAGGTATTCTTCCGGCGTAGTTGTGCCGTAGCCGCCGACCTGGAAGAAATGCCGGTCGGAACGCTGACTTACCGGCCAGGTAAAGGAGCAGTCGGAGAGGAGTATGCAACCGCCCGGTTCAAGTCGCTCGCGTATGAAGCGACGGTATGGGCGGGGGAGCCGAAGATATTTCATGCGGAAATAGCCTACTTTTGCGACCATCAGACGATCCTGCACTGGGTCGTGCATCTGGTGCACGGCAACATCGGGATTATTGGAGAGAAATTCATGCACCGCTTCTTCCCCCCATACGGCATCCCCCATTAGATCATCAGGGTGCATGTCACGCTTAGCGGTAACCAGTAAGGTTTGCGGAAGCCAGGGGATACCTAATGCAGCGCAGAGGTGGATCAGCGCGCCGTTGGCGGAGCCGACGGCGATTGCGGGGAAAGTCCTGTCGGGAAACCCTTCGACTATCCGCTCCGCGATATGTTCCATGCTAACGTTTGCGAGAGCTTTGCTGCGCGGTGCGTCGCCTGCTCCCGCCGTACGGTAAATCCACTTTCGCAAATCATCGGGTAGAGCATTGATTGACTGCAGAAGCTTCGCGGGTACGTAACGAGTCGGCACTACGCCGCCGAACGGTTCGCCTCGCAAGCTGTGCTTTAGAGAACTTAACATGGTTGTTCCGGAGTCAAAGCCGGCTAAAAGCTCATTCAATTCCGACTCCTTTCTTTATACTCAAAGTAGGGATCCGGGTCGAGCGCCAAACGCGGCATAGCGTGTTACACCCCATCACCCGGCGCGGGAAAATGTTCACAATAAACGAAATCGTGAAGAGTACCTCCCGAATAAACGACACTCGTTCCGGTAATATCATTCGATGGCGCGGGGATACGTCGAGCCTGAATAATACTGCAACGATAGTCACGCCAAAAATATAAGCGCCCATGCCGGTAGGGCAAAATGGGTGCAAAAGGGTAGCTGTGGTCCTGCACATCAGCAGTAGACAACCATAACTATGGCGGAGGTTAGCCCCGGAGGCCTTTTCCGAATCGATTCTACCGGTGGTAAATCGAGAGATTTCTCAACAAATACCCGCGAGATTGGATTGTATCGGGTAACCGATTTTGAACTATGGCTGAATATGCAAACTAAGCCGACATCCGGCGGGAGATGAACCCCTTTATAAACATACGCCCATCCCCCTTCAGCCGGATCACACTCTACCCATTATACAGCGCCAACATCAGCACGCCCATAGCGTAGACAACAATAATCCCAATGCCTTCGAACCCGATTTTCCCAAGCCCCCTCTTTTCCCGCCGCAGCAACCCGAACAGCAGCAGGCCCGACATGATGATCGTGATGGTCAGGAGGCCCATTTCGCGCACCGATGCCGCGTGATAGATTGAACCTTCGCGGTAGAACACGTCGGCGATTGCCGCAAAGAGTGCGTCGAAAGCGTTGCCGCCCAGAATACCGCTCACCGCCAGGGTTAGCGCCCCCCTTCGCACGGCGGCAATGGAGGTCACCAGTTCGGCCAATGAAGTGGTCACCGCAACGAACAAACCGCCCACAAGGCTTTCGGAGAGCACCGTTTCGGCGGCAATCCGCTCGGCCGAAATGGTCAGCACCCATCCAGTCACCATTATCCCCAATGCGATGAGAATGAATTCGCTCCAGATACGTACAAGCGACTGCCCGTTGCCGGGGTGCTCATCGGGCTGATCGGTTCGGGTCTCCCGAGTCATTCGCGGACGCCACATGGGGGTTTCCAAGCCTCGGGATATCACCGTTATACCGAGAGCGTAGGCAAGGGGAAGAATCGGGGTCATGTAATGTATACCGAAGAGGTGCAAGTCCGGACCGATAAACGCAAGAAGGAGCAGGCCGAGCATGGTGATCTGCAGCGCCCCCTGCATCATGCTCTCCACCGAAGCCGCCGCATGCTCCAAGTTCACGCGTGGATAGGCGAAATCTGCGGCGACAAGCATCAACATCTGAGCCGCAATCCCACCGATCGCGTTTGCAAGTGAGAGCTGCGGATAGCCGTCGGCGGCGGCCACCGCCGAGGCGGTTATCCCCGAAAGCGAAGTACTCGCCCCCAAAAACACGCCCCCCATCAGCGCCTCACCCATCCGGGTCAGATCGGCCAGCCGATCCGCAAGACCACTGAGCCGGGTTCCCAGAATGCCTATCGCCACACCGGCGAACATGAAGGCGATCGCGAATATCCACAGCGGCCACTGAGCACCGACACCAAGCATGGACAACTCCCCTCTCTTCTCGGATGAATGAGTTGCCATATCAAAAATTGTGCCGGCAGGATGATCCGATTGCACGCGTAGTGACTCGGCTTCGATAAACGGCTCGCCCGGCCAATCAAAGAGCACGTATATGCCAAAACAGGCGGATGCCAGTAAGAAAAAGATACCGTACCGGTGCAAACCGATCGGTAAGGGTAGCGTGGAAGCCTGGCGCCGCCCCGTCTCCTTCCACCTCTCAAAGGTTCCGCTTGAAAAAACACCCTCCCGAACCGATATACTTATATAATGATTACGCGAAGCGAGCATTCTCGATCGAGGCGGTATATTTGGCGTTTAAGTGTCTTATGCGCGGCTATTGCGCTCATACTACCCAAATCCGCGGGCGGCCAAGGCGGGTATGGTTCGATGTTCACCGATTTTGCCGGCGCGAATGGAGGGCAGACCGCTTATACGTTTCTCACTCTCCCCGTGAGCGCCCGTCAGCTCTCAACGGGGCTTATTGCATGGCCCGGCGTAGGTGATGCCTCCGATATTCCCACAGCCCCGGCCGCTACCGCTTTCATAGATCGCTACCGATTTTCGGTGTCGCATTTGGAATGGCTAATGGGTCTGCGCAAGGAATACGCAGGCGCTTGTATCCCCATTTTGGATGTCGGCACCGTCGGTTTTTATTCGCAGGTTTTTACCTACGGCCGGTTCGATAATGCCCGCGATATCGATGAACGACCATCGGAGTTCAAGGCCGTCGACTATTCGCTGGGTGTTTCGTTTGCACGACCATTGCTGCACAAGACATTGGCGGCCGGCGCAACCGCTTCGTACGTGCAAAGCGTACTCGCCGGAGAACCGGCCGCTTCGATAAGCTGCGACCTCGGGCTACTCTACAAGCCAACCTACTGGCTGCAAGGTCATCTTTATGGCCGTCACCTAGGTACCCCGGCAACATATACGCGGGCACGAGAGCCTCAACCCACCGAAATCGGTCTCGCGATACATGCGTCCCCGTTCACAACACCCGTATCGTTGGACGACAGCCTGAGGGATGTTCGACGGTTGACACCGGAAGCCTCATTAGGTGTTGCCAAGCTCGCCGACGGGCCGGTGAAGGCGGGAATCGGTGTTGAGTTGCGGATTGTCGATCAGTTTTTCGTTCGCTCGGGCTATGAGTACCGCTACGGTCAAAAAACCTCACTTGCCGGCCTCAGCGCGGGGGTAGGTTTGACATTGGGCGGCTATGGCGTGGATGCCGGCTGGAAATACCAGTCGCGGGATTTCGGTTCGGTGTGGAGTGCTACGGTGCGCTTTGAAACGGAGGAACTTACTCCTAAGACCGCTATTGAATACTACCGAATAGCTAAGCGGCATTATGATCACGAGCGTAATTGGTTGGCTGTTCGCTTTGCCCGTCGCGCACTCAATCTCAATCCCAACCTCTGGCAAGCTCATTCGCTCTTGGCGCGCATAGCCTCACGGCGTCGTCGCCGAAAAGGCATTGAGATCGGCCTTATCTACGCGGGTAACGTCAACGGCAACCTCGCCCCCCGTCAAATTGGTCAATCGTCGATAGGCGGTATTGCCCGCGCCGCAACCGCCGTGCAATCGCTCCGGAATGAATACCCCCTGTGCCTGGCGGTGGAGGTGGGAAACCTGATGGGGGAATCGCTGACGAATGAACAGGCGCAAGCGGCCTTGACCTACACCAATGCCGCCGGCTTCGACGTTTTCGGTGTGGGTCCGACGGATATTGCATTCGGTCTTGAGCGTTACCAGGCACTCGCCGGACGCGCGGCGCGAAATCCCGTGTGCACGAATGTCGCCCCGCCCAAAGGAGTACGGGTATCCGACGCCGAATTCATCAGGTTGGGACGATATACCGTTACCGTTCTTAATGCGATAGACCCCGACATTATGCCGGAAGTCGTCGGGGGTCTGAAAATCGAATCACTCGCCGAAGCCGTCAACCGTCGACTTCGCAGCGTCTCCACTCACAATGACAATCTTTGCGTTTTGATTTTTCACGGCTCATGGCAACGGCTTCAAGCGTTCTTGGCGGAGGTTAACAATATCGACATCGTCGTATGCGGATCGCTTTCTCAGCGATTTGAGCGGCCCATGACGATCGGTGAAACGATCGTCTTATCCGCCGGCGCAAAGGGACGTCACGTCGGGGCGCTCACGGTGCGCTTCCGCGACGAGGGAAGCGTGCTGTCACACGAAAACCGTCTCGTCGCATTGACTGAAGAAATAAAAGAAGACGAAGTGTTGAACCGTGAGGTCGAACGTGCCGCGCCGCCTTCGCCCAAGAAAACCGTCGACACGACGCTTGTCGAGGCGGTCCGCGCAAGCACGGACGGTCTATTCGCATTTGTCTCCGATCGGAACGGTACGCCGCATATATATCTAAAGGTGCCGCGACGCCATGTTGACCTTCCGCTTACCTCCGGTCCCGACGCATGCCGCCGTCCCCGCCTCTCTCTAGCTTCGCGTCGGATGATTTTCACTATGCGTAATAGTACGGAGGGAACCGAGAAAGTATACGCCGCCGATCTTCGCGCGGCTCGTTCGAATCCGCTGCCGGTAAAGGGTAAAGTGGACGAGATACAATTCCATCCGGAGGGGCGGTGGATCTACACCGTAAACACTCCGCCCGGCGATACGGCTGCGCATATTCGCCGTACGCAAGGCGCTCACATGGAG
>WJJU01000332.1 GCA_014729595.1 Chitinivibrionales bacterium | reverse complement strand
TGCTGCCAAGAAAATGAAGCAAAACGGAAGAAAAGAAGAAGAGGAAGAAGATTTTGTCGCTCAATCTCCGAAGAAGATAGAGCCTGAAGAAGAACATTTTCAAACCGGCCGGATCAATGTATCTTCATATCGGCCGTCGCAAAGGGTCTGGGCATGCAGTGTGGAGGTATGATTTGCGTATCGTTTTCAGTCTTGTAAAAGGCCAAGACAAAGAAGCCATCCTGCTTGAATCAATCGGCACACACGACGAAGCCTATTGACCTATGGGAACGCCCCTGGGGGCGTGCATGGGTACAAACTCGATGCGGACCGACATCCCCAAAAAATGTCGGGGAGCCTACCATAATGTAACGGGTTGGGGCTGGGGGGATACGATAACACTCCACCCGTAGTTTGCATAATACCAAAGCCACGACGGCCGAAGCGGCGTACTATCGGGCGGATACCGCTTCTGTCTGAGGAACACAGGCTTTATGCCGAGTACCGCGGATATCAGTCCTCGGAAGTCAGCACAATATTTTTTTCTCGGTCAATCGCGTCCGAAGTTCGGGTCATCCCGCGGGTCCTTTTGCCCGGTGGGGATGTTCACTCGACGCATAGATGGAGTAAGGCCCAAGTCCCATTTGTATATCGCGGCCCCGTCGGTCATCACAAACGCTGTCGGGTCGGTCGCCCAGGCAGTGGTACTCGGCCCGGTTGACTCTTTGCGCATAACACGGCCAAGCTTGATTGGTTTGCCGAGATTCAGTGATTTCAGTAGCTCATCGTTCGGTTGCGCAGGCTGGAGCGGGCTCTTTTTCTGGTTAATGGGCACTGCGATAAAATTAGGATTGCCGGCATTGCCCGTCTCATCACGGAACACCAGCCATTTCCCATCCGGGGAAAACGTGAAGTGGGAGTATGATTCCGGTTTAAAACTGTTCCAGATGGAATACACATCCGACACGATGGGTATCACCCGCTGTTTCGCGTCTCGTTCCTCCCAGCGGAGAAGAAATAATGAGTGTCGGTTTGCATCCTTGAAAAAAGGTTCCGTCGCAGCATCCTGAGCCAGTGGTGGTAAATCCTTGAATTTTTCCAACAGTTTATTTAGGTCTGGAAATTTACCAACCTCAACAAGTAATGCTATCGGTAAATTCGGGTGTACAGCTATTTCTTTCAGGCATCGGAAAGCCCCAATGGCATTGAACGCTTCCGTTAGCGGGTGACCTACCGGCTTAAAGGTTTCGTCAAAGGCTTCCAGTTTGGTCGTGCTGTCGGTATAGATAAATATCTTGCCGTCGTGTGTGAACCACGGTTCGGTGTACGCTATTGTTTTGATTCCCGCGGGACGTTCGCCAATAGTATCAATTTTCCCATCGGAAAAACGCAACACTCGCAATGTTTTATCATGCCAGGTATCCCCGGCATCATTACCATTTGAACTGCGCATCTCAAAAACAAACGTTTTCGTTTTGCCGTCAAGGATTGCGACATTCCCGATATCGCTGCCGGTAAGGGCTTTCCATTCGATGGTATGTATTTCAACTTCCTTCCGCCTCACGTTGGCAAGGATAAAGCCGCGCGTTTGTGAGTAGGCGATTTCCTCATCGTTTACAACTGGCAGGAACCGGAAGTCGAACGGCCCGCTGACCATTTCCAGAAAATCTTTCTTGATGGTCTTCTGTTTAACCTTGCCGTCAGACTGAAACTCCAGCAGTTTCAGGGCGTTGTCAAGGTCGTTTGTGCCGACCGCATTTGGTTGCGGTACCGCAAAAATGTTGTCTACAAATCCCGCGCAGTACATCTCCGGGAACATGCTCTCCGTATCGCCATAATTCAAAATCTCGGTCTGGGCCATACCACTTCCTATCTTCAGTATTTGTTCACAGTCCGCCTTCGGCTGCGGGTCGCATACCATTGCGCGAAAAAACAGCAGCAGGAATGCAAGCAATTCGCCAAGATGACGTATCAATGTTTCAAACCACCTCATGAGACCTTCGACAGCTCTTTCTTTATCTGGTCAACTTGCGTTTTTATATTAAGCATTCGCTTCAAACCGTTGGTTCTCAGGGCTTCATTGGCATTCGCACCCTTCAGCGCTAAATTCATCTTTGCCAGCATTTCGTGATTATCCAAGCCGTAAAATGTCGCCGGGTTCACCAGCGAAAACCGGAACCAGAAGGTCTCGTTCGCGTCGTTTGCCTCTTTGCAGATATTGTAAAAGCTTTCGCAGAACGAATGGTACGGTGCTTTGCCCGGCGTAAGCAGCGTGAGATACCAGTCGGTGCCGAAGATAATCTTGTTTCGCATATGACGGTACCAGCAGTCTTTTTCCGTCATTTCAAGGAAAAACTCTTTCATGTTCTTCTGGATTGTCTGGTTAGCTAGCGGGAAGCAGGACATGTCGGTATATACGTTTTCGAAGTGTATTTCCCCGCCCATGGCATCGCGGCCCTGCACGATATTGGGGTCGCACAGTTTGATTATCTCTTCTATGCCCGGACGCTATCGCGTACCTGCCAGTCGACTGTTGTCGATTTGCGGAGCTTTTCGGTAATTTCCACGGCAATCTTCTTCAAGATTTCATCGCCCAGTTCTCTCACTGCGCTTTCGTTATTTGCGAGTGCATCGTAGAACGCAACCTCGTCAGGATTTAGACCGAGATTAGCTTCCCGCTCCATCTCCTTCTGAAAATCTTTGGCCATTTGGATTAATTCTTCGATGACCTGAGCGGTTTCTATGGCCCGGTTGTTGTACTTGCGGAGTGTCTCCTGCAAGCGGTCGGAGAATTTCTTTTCCCTTACGACATTTGTTTTCGTCTTGGCCTTGATATCGTCTTTCAGCAGTTTTTCGAGAAGTTCTACCGCAAGGTTCCGATGGGGCATCTTTCGCACATCATCGAGAAACTCATCCGATAACAACCCGACATTCGGCTTGTCCAGACCGCACAAAGCAAAGATATCCGCAACGCCATCGGCAACAACAGCGTTATCGAGAATCTGTTTTAGTGCGGAGTTCTTTTCTTCCTGAGTGCGTTTGCGGTCTACCGTCGTGAATTTGTTGATCGCCGCCTTTATGGCTTCATAGAAAGCCAGCTCTTTGCGATATTCTTTCGCTTCATCGAGGGTGCTGCACAGCGAGTATGCCTTGCTTGCGGCAAGCACCAAATCGAGGAACC
Organism: Chitinivibrionales bacterium; assembly: GCA_014729595.1. Taxonomy (GTDB): domain Bacteria; phylum Fibrobacterota; class Chitinivibrionia; order Chitinivibrionales; family WJMI01; genus WJJU01. The sequence continues at coordinate 3,060 of WJJU01000332.1, read as the reverse complement.
GCTTTTTACCATCTTCAAGTCCCAGTAGGTAGTTCGCCGCAGGTACCAGCAGTTTCGGTGCATCGGCATGAAAAGAGGAGATATCCAGTCCAGGAGATTTTGGCGTCTTTCCAAACAATCCGCGTATCGCGTCCATTTTCTCAAGCAGTATCGCGTATGCCTCTTCCGCGCGCAGGGTCGGTTCACCTTTGCCGCTCGAATCGGTGTATACCTTGAGTGCCTGCTTCAGTTCATTGGCAATGCCGATATAATCGACAACAAGTCCCCCGGGTTTATCCTTGAAAACGCGATTCACCCGGGCTATCGCCTGCATAAGGTTGTGCCCGTGCATGGGCTTATCCACATACATGGTATGGCAGCAGGGAGCATCGAAGCCGGTCAGCCACATATCGCGAACAATAACTATTCGTAAGGGGTCATTGATGTTCTTGAATCGTTTCTCAAGGCGCTTTTTTGTCTGCTTGTTATAGATGTGGGGCTGCAACAGAGGTTTATCAGATGCGGATCCGGTCATGATGATTTTTATAGCGCCCTTTTCAGGGTCCTCATCATGCCACTCCGGCCGCAATGTGACAATCTCATTGTATAGATGAACGCAGATGTTGCGGCTCATGGCCACAATCATCGCCTTTCCTTCTATTGTCTTGGTCCGGGTCTCGAAATGCTCAACCAGGTCTGCGGCAACCTGTTTGAGTCGCGGGGTAGCTCCGACAAGGCTTTCGAGCTGACTCCATTTGCTCTTTGCCTTTTCTTTAGTGCTTATGTCTTCTTCATCTTCAATAATCTCATCAAACTGGTCGGAAAGAGCCTCGATTTCCTTATGATTCAAGTCAAGCTTCGCAAGCCGCGATTCATAGTAGATGGGCACGGTCGCACCATCTTCAACGGCGTCCTGGATATCATAAATCGAAACATATCCGCCAAATACCGCCTGCGTGTCACGGTCCTCGCGCGAAATTGGCGTACCGGTAAATCCTATAAATGAGGCATAGGGGATCGCATCGCGCATGTGTTTTGCGTAGCCGTACTTGTACAGACCACCATCAACGAGCACGGCCTTGAGTCCATACTGGCTGCGGTGCGCCTCATCTGATATAACCACAATATTGTGACGGTCGTTGAGAATGGGGTGTTTGGTTTCACCCTCCAATACCGCGAACTTCTGTACCGTGGTGAAGATGATTCCGCCCGATTCTCTTTCGGCCAGGTATTGGCGCAGTTCATCCCGGCTATTTGCCCGAACCGGTGTCTGCTTCAGCAGCTCAACCGCATTACAGAAGGTTTCATACAGTTGCCCGTCAAGGTCGTTGCGGTCTGTGACCACGACAACCGTTGGATTATTCATTTCCGGCTGTTGCAGTAATTTTCCCGCATAGCAGCACATCGAGATGCTTTTGCCGGAGCCCTGCGTATGCCAGACAACACCCGCTTTCTTACATCCTTCGACAACTTCATTCGCGTAGGCTGCCCGTGGTTCCTCGACAAGAGAACCTTCCGGTTCTCGAGATGCAATTATCGTTGCTTTGACAGCTTCTCTGACGGCATGAAACTGGTGATAGCCGGCAATCTTTTTGATAATTTCTTCGCCATCAGATTCAAACAGGACAAAGAAGCGAATGTAATCAAGAAAAAGCTCACGGTTGAGAAAGCCCTTAACCAGCGTTTCCAGTTGCCACTCAAGCAGCGGCTTGTCATCCTGATTTTGTATTGTCCGCCACGGCATGAACCGTTCTTCGTTTGCGGTCAACGAACCAACCCGTGCTGTTAATCCATCACTGACAATGAGTGCTTCATTCGAGGTGAAAAGGTCGGGGATTTCCGCCTTGTATGTCTGCAATTGATTGAAAGCGTCCCAGATATTGGCGTTCTCATCGTTAGGGCTCTTGAGTTCCAAAACAACAATAGGAAGGCCATTGATAAAGCAGACGATATCGGGACGGCGAGGCTGTTTTGTGCCTGTGATAGTGAATTGATTCACCGTATAGAAACTGTTGCGACTGACTTTCTCAAAGTCGACCAGGAAGGCATGGTCTTTTATACTATCATCATCTTTTTTGTATTCCACCGGTACGCCGTTTATCAGCAAACGGTGGAACGCACGATTGTTGGTGATTACATCGAGGCTCTCCGGTTTGGTGATGGCAGTGAGAACCTGCTCGAAACAGCTTTCGGGAAGGTTTGGGTTTATCTTACTGAATGCAGATTTCAGCTCTTCGGCAAGAATGACCTGCGAATAATCGCTACGCTTAGGGTCTGAGCCGTCAGGGGCGATGTCGGGGCCGTGGAGGGTGTCCCAGCCGGTGTCGCGGAACCATTCGAGGCATTGGAGTTCTAAGTCGTTTTCGGTCATTTTGTCGATAATCCGTTTGTTAAATCATTCATGGTTCTTCACCGTAGGGTACCGTTTCTTCCGATACCCCTTGCGGGGCGCACGGCCGTGCGTCCTTACTGACTGGTCCCATTCGGTCGATTTGCCAATTGGCGGGATTGTTTTTGATGTATTGACGGATACGGTATAATTCATTTTCGTTGCGGATGATATGGTCGTAGAAGCGGGATTGTAATAATCGTTTCTGAAATGGGGGTACCAAACCCATTTTCACGCCAATGATATATCGGTTTGTAATAATTGAATTGAATGCCCCAATAATATTTCCCAACATTGGCGGTTGTTTTGCCCCAATGACATTAACCACATTATCCGTAGGGACAGGCCTTGTGCCTGTCCGCCCCTCGTCATTGTCCACCGTTGTATCGCCGGAACCATGACAATCATTCGCCGATGCATCGTTTGGGGAACCATGGCGGACACCCACAAGGGGTGTCCCTACGGTATGGACGGGGGGATTGATAATTATTATGGCGTGGATATGGTTTGGCATTATTTGAAATGTATCCAATGTAACCATGGGGAATCGTTCGGGCAATGAATCCCATACCGATTCCACCATTTTCCCCGCGTCATTCAATATCATTTTCCCGTTTTCAATTGCACCGAATCTATCTATTCTATCCTGCGTGCAAATTGTCACGAAATAATATCCCGGTGTGGAATAATCG
>WJJU01000331.1 GCA_014729595.1 Chitinivibrionales bacterium | reverse complement strand
GGGAAAAGAGTGCGCGCTTATTACGGACGGTCGTTTTTCGGGGGGGACTTCGGGTCTTTCGATCGGTCACGTGTCGCCGGAGGCCGCGGCGGGCGGGGAGATTGCGCTTATTCGGGACGGTGATATGGTCGAAATCGATATCCCCGAGAGATCGATTAATGTGGCGGTTACCGATGAAGAGCTTCAGAAGCGTCGGGCGGAAGAAGAAGCGAACGGTAAGGATGCGTTCAAACCGCGGGATCGTGATCGGGTTGTCTCACCGGCGCTGCGTGCCTATGGACTCCTGGCTTCGTCGGCGGATATGGGCGCTATGCGCCAATTGCCCCCCGAAGCTTTGTAAACGCTTTGCACAACGGGCGGCAAATAGTATTTTAGTCCGTTCCTTGATATCTTTGCGGAAGTGGTGGAATAGGTAGACGCGCTAGGTTCAGGACCTAGTGGGAGCAATCCTGTGGGGGTTCAAGTCCCCCCTTCCGCATTTGATTCGCCGGTTATGGGCCTCGTCGGAATACTACGAGGCCTTTTGCAATTGTTTTTCCCCTCAACCCTGTTCCTTCAAGTTACGACCCGACCATGCTTCGCAATGGCGGTATCGACCGTGGACCGTTCCCACGGCGTCATGCCTTGCACGCCGATGTCGGCCGCTCCGCCTGAGCCCGCGACAAAGGAAAAAACGATGTCGAACAAAATGATTGAACTCGATTTTGGCCATTTTTCTGTTCAGGCGGAACTTTTCCCCACGAAAATCGCCGAAAAACTCGCCGAGGGATTTCCCTATACCATACAACTAACCCAATGGGGAAATGAACTCTATGGCTCGATCGGGCGGGATCTGGGCGAAGAAAACCCGGTTCCAACGGTGCCTTCGGGAGCTGTCGCCTACACGAATAGCGGCAATTATCTCTGTGTTTTTTTCGGTCAATCGCCCGCATGGCCGGTGGAATATGTGGGAAGAATAATCGATGACCAATGGCGTATCCTTTTGGAGAAGAAACATCGGGGAGAAATGACAATCAGGGTTTCTTCAGGCCGGTAGAATAGCTCTTAAGCCGGCGATAGTGGGTAGCCGAAGTCCGCCGTTCGACCTCTGAACAGGTATCCTCTCCGGCAACCTGGTGGGCGCATCAGGTGCGAATGCCCAAGCCTTGCGAAGCCGGGGCTTTTATTCTCCAACCCCCCACTCTTGCATCGTCCTCATCCATAATGATACAATCCTCATTCTATGATTAATTTTGTCGATTGCTTGCCGTCGTAGCCTGAGGCACATGCGGCAACGCCATATCTCTTTCTCCCCTCCGGAAAGGGCTTGCCGTAATGGATGCTCAAAACGCTCAGGAGAATAGGCGTATTTCGAATGACGGCTTCGTTCACCGCACTTGGCGCACCCCGGCGAAGGAGGGGGAACGGCGACGGCAAGCGAATGCCGCTTCTATTCACTCAAACGAGAGACGCTCCGAAAATGCCCGTCCGTGCAAAGAAAATATCAGTGTGGGGGCCGGGCGACGCAATGAAGCGAGTTTCCGGCCGGCGGCCGCGCAGAGGCGCCTAAAAGTGCACGAGGGCCGCGGGCAATGGAATGAGCGGGAAAGGCTTTATCGAGCCGTATTTGAGGGGAGTCGTGACGGGATCGTTTTCATCACGCCTGAAGGGCGCATAGTGGATTGCAATTCGAGCTATGCAAAAATGCTCGGGTATACGGTCGAAGAGCTGTGTGAGAAGTGGCTATTCGACATAACGCCGGTGAAATGGCACGAATGGGAGAAAACCGAAATCCTTGAAGGGCACCTGGTTCATCGCGGGTTCTGTGATACGTACGAGAAAGAGTACGTCCATAAGAGCGGAACCATTTTTCGCATAGAAGTTACCGCGCATTGTCTCGACAACCCCGACGGAACCCCGTATCTGTATTGGGGGGTTGTTCGTGATATCACGGAGCGTAGGCAAAGGCAAAAAGCGTTGATCGAAAGCGAGCGTCGTTTCAGAATTGTCGCCGACTATGCCTACGACTGGGTATACTGGCGTCGGCCGGACGGCGGCTTGGGCTACGTTTCGCCCTCGGCGCAAAGAATAACCGGCCGTGCGCCTCAGGATTTTTTCGACAATGAAGAGCTGTATGTCGAAATTGTTCACCCCGAAGACAGAGAGACCTTTCGGGAACACGTTGCTGCCAACTCCGATTGCAAGGTGGCCGAGAAGTGTTTTCGCATTGTGCACGCCGATAAGGGTATCCGATGGATCCATCATGTTTGCTATCCAATATGGACCGGAGACGGCGAATACTTGGGTGTTCACGCCTGCAACCGTGACATCACGGGACAATTGTTGCTCGAGGCGAAGACGAAAGAGAATGAGAAAATATTTCGGCAACTGGTCGAAAGCATACACGAGATCTTTTTCTTACTTGATCGGGCTGAACGGCGGTTACTCTATGTCGGCCCGGCCGTCGAGACCATTCTGGGGATTGCGGGTGAGGAGGTGCCGAGGGTTCTCGGGGAATTGGAAAACTTGGTTCTTCCGGAGGATCGGTTACGTTTGGGGCTTGATAATGGGTGGATTTTTCGTGACGCTCACCACAACGTCGAATTGAGGATCACTCGGCCGGACGGCAAAATCAGATGGTTGCAGGTACGCTCTTTTCCTATTCACGACGAAAGCGGCGCCGTGATTCGTGTCGCCGGCGTTGCGACCGATATAACACTCCGGAAGCTTTCGGTTGAACGAGAGAAACTGCACGCCGAGCAGCTTCAGCAAGCCGATAAGATGGCCGGCTTGGGTGTGTTGGTCTCCGGTGTGGCCCACGAAATCAACAACCCCAACAATTTTATCATGCTCAACGGCCCCATACTTCGTCACGTGTGGAACGACGCCAAGCCGATTCTTGACAAATATCAACAAAACAACGGCGATTTCAAGCTTGGCGGTATCGCATACTCCCGCATGGTGGATCGAATCCCGCAGCTCTTTGACGGAATCGAAAACGGGACTCAGAGAATACGGAAGATTGTGACCGACCTGAAAAATTATGCCGGAAAGGATCCCGACGAACGTGAGACATTCGTAGAGGCCAATTGTATCGTCTCTGAAGCCGTTACACTCTTGAAAAGCC
>WJJU01000330.1 GCA_014729595.1 Chitinivibrionales bacterium | reverse complement strand
TTCTCGATAGTTTCGGCTTCCATTATGCTGTCGGCGACCCGGCACAACAGCCACGTGGCTATCGGGCGCTTTTCTTCGATAAGGGTCGAATGCGCGGCGGCGCCCCCTATAACCAGGATTAGCACTCCTAAGCGCATAGCGGTCCGGGGAGTTCAAGCTATGTCTACTATTTTTGTCGGAATGTTACGCAAGGGTTTCTGTGTTGCGGTTTTCTTACTGTTCGCCCTTTTCGCCAGGGAGCTAAGCGGCGCCGATTTGCCGACGGTGCGTTTTGGTTTGGCGGTAAATTCCATGGGTGAATCGTCGCATGCCGCGGAAGCGTTTACGGTGGTTGCGCAGCGGCCGGGCGCTACGAGCGAGCACCTATCCTTTACCGTGTTATTGTCGTATAGCGGGAATGCGGAATACGGCGTTGACTACGATCCCGCGCCGTTTTCGGTTGTGCTAACGATTCCGGCCGATTCTCTGGATTTATCAACGACAATACCGCTTACCGGGATCGATGATCTCGATGATGAAGATGCCGAAAACATTCTGGTTGAATTGCAGCCCGATGATAAGTATGAACTAAGCGACCCTGCGCGGGTGGAAATCATTCTTGTCGACAACGACGACAAAATGGCCCCACAAATCGAGACACAGCCACAAAATGCTTTGGTAATGCAGGGCGAATCCGCACAATTTGCAGTTTCGGCGCAAGGCAGTGAGCCGCTTCATTATACCTGGAGAAAGAATGGCAATGAAGTATATACGGCGGCTACGAACCAGTATACCACGCCTTTGCTCACGCTTGCGGACGATGGGGCGCGGTACGACTGCATTGTTTGGAACGATGCCGGGAGCGATTCGAGCGCCGTGGCAATTGTTTCGGTTTCCGAAAGACCAACGGCTCCTTATATCGTCACGCAACCGCGCGCAACCGCGGTCTCCAAAGGCGATACGGCTTCATTTGTTGTGGTGGCGAACGGCACGGAACCGCTGAGCTACCAATGGTTCGCCGACACTGGTCGACTCTCCGGTGAGACGTTGGATACGTTGGTTCTGTCGAACAGACAAATAGAGCACGCCGGCCGTGAGTATTATTGCATCATATCGAATGATGCCGGTGCGGTACAGACTCTTGGCGCGCGCTTGACCGTGCGGCCGCCTACCTCACAAATGCTGGTAGTCACCGGTGAACTGCTTCGCGGCAACGGTTCCGCGGCGGCCGACATCGACTCACAGGTGGTCGATATGATCGTCAGTCTTTACCCTGAACCCACGGGCGGCGCTCCGGTGTACACCGAGCAATTCAAATCCGAGAACAATAGGGGAGTGCTGGTAACAAACGGCTCATTCGGTATCCACTTAGGCACGGGGGTTACCGCTGACGATCTGGGTGCGGCGGTACGCGAAAACCCGGCTTTATATGTTTCATTCACTATCGCTGAGCCTGGCGAGCCCGGGAGCATTCTGGAGCCGCGAACGCCGTTGACGGCGTCCCCGTATGCACTTTCGGCGAGCTCGCCTATCATTCGTGGCGCATTGAACCCCCGGGATGCCGGCATTGACGCCGCGATCGGGACCTATTTCGTAGATACCCGCAATGGCGATACCTGGCTAAAGACATTCAACACATGGGTTTTAGAAGAGTAGCCGATAAAGCATCCACCGGTCGGGAGTGAGGAGTAACTATGGGATTCGGCAATGGTAAACGGTTTTTCGCATTGATTTTCGCGCTGATGGCGGCGGCTATCGTGCAGGCGAAAGTCTCACCGATTCTCGAAAATGTGACCGATCGGTGTGACGGGACCTATCGCGCGACGTTCGGATACGAAAATTCGTCGTCAGACACCGCAACACTCCCAATCGGACCATCCAACAATTTCACGGGCACGGGGTCTTCGGATGCCGGGCAGCCCACCCAGTTCGCACCCGGGCGCATCACAAACGTTTTTACCATCGATTTTGACGGTGATCCTATAGTCTGGACCTTGGATGGGGCAACCGCCACCGCCGGGGGCGGCGCCGCTACCAATTCATGTGGATTCTTCCCCATTAGTCCCGTTCTGGAGCGAGTGGTAGACAACTGCAACGGCGCGTACACCGCCTGGTTCGGCTATGACAATCCGAATGAAAACGCGGTTACAATAGACATTGGGGAATTCAACCGTTTTACCGGTGCGCAAGACCGCGGGCAACCGGTGAGTTTTGAGTCGGGGCGGAATGTCGATGTGTTTTCGGTTGATTTTGACGGCGGGAATCTTGTCTGGTCGCTGTCCGGCGCAACGGCGACGGCATCCGGCGGCGCCGCGGAAAACCGGTGTGGCTTGAAACCGGTATCCCCGGTTGTCGAGCGGGTTGTGGGGGATTGCAACGGCAATTTCGTGGCCTGGTTCGGGTACAATAACGAAAACGATATTGCCGTGAGCATACCCCATGGCGACAAAAACATACTAATCAATCGAACCGACCAGC
>WJJU01000329.1 GCA_014729595.1 Chitinivibrionales bacterium | reverse complement strand
TTTTGGTGCTGAATCCGCCATGTTCCCCATCCTTCGTGATTGTTGCAATCTCTACACAAAAACCCAATAGCGTGCAGGCAGAGAAAAATACGCGATGGGTGGAGTCGGGCTCCAGGTGGTTTGGGCACTTCTTTGCGTTTTGCAGGGTATATTTTCCGTGTGCTTTCGAACCCTTTCGGTCCGCTTTGGGGTCGGACCAGGATAACCCCTTTAAAATCAAAGCCTTACCGCCCTAATTTGACACCAGGTGCAAACTTTAGACCGCTTGAGCGCACCCAATGGCATGAATCATAAGGACTTAAGTTGGTCCGACCCCGGCAAAATCTAAAAACGTACAAGCGCCGATAGTATCCGGTTTTTCGAACAGATCGCGATCCGCCCGTTGCTAATTAGCGATTTCCGATTTTTATTTTTCCGGATCTGATTAAACCAGTTCCGGATAGCTTTGGCTTAAAAGACGAACCACAACGCCCGGCTTCCGCACCAAGGCGGTTTGAAACCGCAAAATCCTGCTCAAGTAAAAGCTCCCGCTCAGCGCGCCATTCTGCTCAAAACATCATCGAGTGTCCCGGAGAATGGGCCTGGGGATTCCATCTTGATCGAGGCAAGGGCCGATGCGAATTTAAGGGAGTCTTCGATACCAAACTCCTGTCGCCGCGAGACATACCCGCCGAATGTCGTATCGCCTCTACCGGTTCGTCCCAAGGAGTTTTTGTTGGTGAATGGCTGGTAGTAGGATTTCCCGTCGGCGTAGGCAAGCACGCCCTTCGATTCGGTGATGATTATTTCGGGGCATCCCCAGGAATGGATCACCGCCGCCGCACGAGCAATATCTTCTTCGCCCGTAAGAATTCGCGCTTCGACGATATCCATTTTCAGCTTATCTGAATATGATGCGATTTCCTTTTTCGTGCTAACATCGCTGAAACTGATCTCGCGCGTTTGGGCGTCAACCTGCCGCACAAAGCTCTGCATGTCGTTCGAGAGCGTGTAACCTTTATCTTTCAGGTACGCCATCAGTTCGAGGGTGAACTCCTGATCCGTTATACCGGCGCAATGAACGTGCGTGCTCTCGAATGACGGCATTTCCTCAGGGATGAAATGCCCGGCGCTCTTTTTTTGGTACATTACCCGTTCATCCAAGTTTTCGGAAGGGTGCTCGACAACCATGTACGTTGTTTCTTCGGCGGGGATAACGATAGTATCGATATCCTCTTTTTTGAGTGCATCCAAAACCCACTCATCGGCGGGATTCATCTTGGTGATTGCAAGGATCTCCTTTCCGATCCTTTTGGCCGCAACCGCACCGCACAACACTGCACTACCAGGCGATGTTTTTCTTTCGCCTCCGTATGGTTCTATTTCATCGATACACATATGACCAACAAAGGTGATGTCATACTTTTTCATGATTTATCTCCGTTATGAGTTAAGCATTCGATTGTATAGAAAAAGGTGACCCCCGGCCGTTATTAAACTGGTCTTGTACCGTGCCACTTATTCCGCAACGCGCAATCCACGACGACGGCGGCCAAAAAGCGCGGCACGACAGCCGGACACGGTATTTATATGGTACCTTAAGATACGAAAGTGCCATGACACGCTACAAGGACGATTCCGATGAAGATTCGCTGTGAACGATCGTGAAGGATATTGCGTTCCAGACGGTGAGGAGATATTTGTCCAATATTTTGATTCTAAAGATATTGTCCTCCCTACCGCAAGGATGGTTACCGGCGGGAGAGCGGACCATTCGCCCTGTCTCGGTACTGACGGCACTTCCCCCCACAAGATGCCGGGTGTCTGTAATTCCGGATACCCTCGACGAGGCCCGAAGCTCCATAAAGAATCCCTCGCCATTCCGCTCGGCAGGGGCGCGGCCGTACGTCATGACTTTTAGCGGGGATTTAAAGCGGTGCACCGATCCTGCTTCGCCGGCTGTGGAAGGCCCGGACTCGACTACTTACGCGAAAATTGTTTATTCATCAAACGCCTCATACGCAAATTCATCCCCATTCAATTATATTATTCCCCATTCCAGGCATGAACAAATATTCCACATGGAGGCAAATAGAACCATGGCTACTATCGACATCGCAAAAATTCTCGACTCCATGTCGATCGACGACAAGATTGCTCAGTTGTTTTTGTCGGGGCTGTGTGCCGAAGAATCTCTGGATGAGGTGCGCGCACACATGGAGAAAGACCATTTCGGAGGCTATTCCCTGTCGTATAACTTCGCGCGATTCATCCGTGGGGGCAGCTATCACGACTGCGGGATCGGCAAGCTGGTGCCGATCGAAAAAACCGCGGAGTGGCTCCACAAAGTGAAAGAGCTGTCGTGGGAGATCATGGGCGTGCCGGTCATCTGCACACTCGATCAAGAGGGCGGAATGGAGGAGAGCGAGTTTCGTCGCACGCCGGTTGTCCTTACACCCAATCAAATGGGTATCGCCGCGATCGGTGAAGAAGACGAAGCGTATGAAGCGGCGTACCTCTCGGCCAGTCAGCTCAAGGCACTCGGGGTGGATATGCTGCTGGGATTGTGCATGGATGTGAATTCCAACCCGGAGAACGTAGAAATAGCACATCGCGCGCTCGGCGACCTTCCCGAAGTCGTTGCCCGGCTCGGGGTGCGAATCATTCACGGCTATCACGACGGCGGGCTTTTTTGCACGGCCAAGCATTTCCCGGGGCGCGGTCATGCGGGCGGTAATGCACATGCCGACCTCGATGTACTTGATATGGACCGCACGCATTACAACGAAGTCGAGTTTGTGCCGTTCAAGGCCGCAATCGATGCCGGGGTGGATATGGTCATGCTCTCACATACGATTTATCCGGCACTTGGCGACAACAAGCTGCCGGCGTCAATGTCGCCGGTGATTATAAAAGATGTTCTGCGCAAGAAACTGGACTTCAAGGGGATCGTTTACACCGACGACATATCGATGCTGGCGATCTCGAAGATTTGGGGCGTTCCGACAGCGTGTGCCATGGCGTTCGAAGCGGGCAATGATATGATTCTCATGAAGGTAAATCATGAACTGCGACCGGCTGTCGAGGCTACCAAGAAATTTATAGGCGAAGGCAAGATCACCGAAGAACAGATAACGGCTTCGGCGGAAAAAGTGCTTCGCCTCAAAGAAAAGTACGGCATGTTCAACCGTAAACCGTTCGATTCCGCCGCGGTCACCAACAATGTCGGAACCGAGAAGCAGCTCGAGGTGGGCCGACGGCTGGCGCGCAAGGCGGTGACGGCGCTCAAGAATGAGGATAACATTTTTCCCCTCGATCCGCAGAAATATACTACGCCACTAGTGATTGCATGCCGAGATCGTAGTGTCAGCGTGGCCAACGATCCTGAGCGCTCGCATGACATGCTGGTGAATAACGTGCAGCGCTTTTACCCGCGGGCTCGCTGGATGATTCTCGATCAGGCGCCCACCAAAGATCAAATTTGGGAGATTGAAGGACAGGTGAAGAACGCCGACTTGGTGATCTTTGCGGTACACACCGTCCGCAGTGGCGAGGCATCGCAGGGACAGTACGCCAAGACCATAGAAGCTATGGAAAAGGCGTGTTCTTTCGGGAAACCGGTTGTGGCCGTTGTTACCGGAGCGCCCTATGTTGCGGCACTGTTTCCCGAAGCGGTCAAAGGGATTGCATGCTCGTTCAGCGTTACACCACCCACGTTTGAAGCGGTTGTCGACCTGATGTGCGGGAAGATTCAAATGCATGGCAAGAATCCCGTGCAAATCAATGATGCCATGCCGCGCGGACACGCCGCGCCCATCCATATTGCATAACACCGGCGGGGCGTATGCCCCCCTATCCTTAAGCTTTACAACTCGTACGGAAAGCCGTCCGCCTTTGCTCACACGGCTTAGCTGTCTTAAGCTTTCTCTTTATGATTCCTCGTTCGTTCACCGCGATTCCGGGGTTTCAGGCAAACCTGCTTGGATGACGCTGGAATCAGAGGCTGTCGGAGTTCCGACAAGTCCTTACCGGAAACGCAAAGAGCCCGCGATGTGGGGCATTCCCGTCGCATACTTTCTTTCCATTCGTTTTGCATTAGTGCGTACGGTACGCCGCGCTCTCCTAAATAATCCAAGGGTAAACGCTCACGCATGTTATTGTACCGCGCGCATTTCCGCGACGTATAGCGTCGTGGGTCCACGGCACCGCGTTTGGTGATGGGGGGGATAAGCAGCCTTGCATAGCAGGGCTGCTGGGGGGAAATGGTCCCTCCCAAAAGCGTGATCACAAGCAGGCTCCTGCTACGCGGGCTACCCCACTTAGAAAACCACCTTCTCCTCCAACAAATGACAAGGATCCGAATAGTGGCTATTCGTGCCGGGCATGTGATTTGCGTTTGTCGGCTTGGAGTCACCCGCGTAAATCGGGGGCCGTCAAAGAGAATGGCACGCCGCCCCAAGCGCGGCGCTCGTACGGCGTATGTTAAAGCTTTTCGGCATCCTAAATAATGTGCGGGAACCGATGCCGAGAACTAATGACCCAAAGTAGGCGGGGTACCGCCGAAGGGGGGGAGGTGTATACGCTTTCCATCAGACTCAGTACATCGCGGGGCCCCGCCTCCGCTTCATCCCGTCGTGCGACACCATTTCTCAGCGCGCGGAGCGGGAGTGCGATCTTTGTACTTTTTGGACCATTTCTCCACAAAGCGCATTTCATGTTTCTTTCTCTGCTTGCAAATCAAAAGCCGGGCTTCTCTCGGCTTCGCCGGTCCGAGAATCGTTTTCATTACACTACCCTGGTGCGGAGCGAGTTGATGATAAGGAACCAGGAACTAGCGGCTTTAATCTCGAATGCATGCGTAAGTTGGCCCATACACCCCGAACGGGGGACATATTGACAGTAGAACCATACCCATCAAGGAGCGGCGTAAATGACAAACGCCCGAAGTACGGTCAAGCAATTGTTGGCGCTCATTGCAGCTATGGCCACCTCGCCGTTGATTCTGGCGACCCGCGTGGAAGAGCTTTTTGGCCGGGGGGAAGTCGTTTTCAAGATATGCGGACAATTGCTCTGCTTATTTCCGGGCATACCGGGCAGTTATCTCCGGCGTGGTTTCTACATGGGAACATTGAAACGTTGTAGTCATGATGTACACATAGACCTGGGCTCACTTTTCGCACACCGCACCACCGAGGTCGGTGCACGCGTAGTGATCGGTGCATTCACGCTTATAGGATGTGCCCGTATCGGCGAAGACGTACTCATAGGAAGCAGAGTAAGTCTTATCAGCGGAAGAAACACTCATAAAGACGGTTCCGGCACCATCGGACATGATACGATCTACCGTAGTATAGAAATCGGGAAACGCACATGGATCGGCGACGGCGCGATTGTCATGAATGATGTCGGCGAGCGGTGTGTTGTCGGCGCGGGAAGTGTCGTTGTCAAAAGTGCCCCGTCCGGGCACCTTGCGGTAGGCAACCCAGCACGCTTTATATGTAAAAACACTCCCGAGAATGCGACCGTCGCGGACAGCGTAACACCGGAATCGTAGCAGATTCAGGGATCTTGCAACCGGAGCGCATAACCTACTATGAAAAAACGAACATTTTCGGTATGGACGCTTATGCAGGCGGTGCGGGATCGAGTTATTATGCACCCCGCGGTCCTTCGTTTGATGCTTCCCTTTGGGCATTGTCTCAATCCTGACCGATGGATTTTCGTGATTGGCTCTTACAATGCGGGAACAACACTCCTTGCCGGTATCCTACGTAACCACCCACTCATCGGCGGCCTTCATACCGAAGGGTCCTTTCTTACCGATGTCTTGCCTTATCCGGAGCGTTACGGATGGCCGCGTATGTGGAGTCAATGCTTCGATGACATACGCATTTCGGCACAGCCCGAAGAGCAATGGCGGGCGGAGCGAATAAAAAAGCATTGGTCGATCTGGTTCCCCAAAGATAAGCCAAATCTTGTAGAAAAATCAGTGGCCAACGCCGCACGAATACCTTTTTTAAATACCTTCTTTCGGCCCGCCTACTTCTTATATATCGTCAGAAACGGCTATGCGGTGGCAAAAGGTATCCAGCGCAAGGCGAATGTGCGGCGATGGAACTCACCTTACAAGGATAAGGGATACCCAATCGAGATGTGCGCCGGGCAATGGAAAGCAACCGACGATGTTGTTGAAGCGTGTAAAAGCCGCATAGCCAATTTGTTGACAATTACCTATGAGGACTTAACGCACGATTGTGCGCGGACGCTAGCAAGAATAACCGGCTTTCTCGGCTTGCCGGAGATACCCCGAGAGGTTTGGCAAAAAAAATGGTCGATTCACGAGTCCCGCTCGCCGATCCGTAACATGAACCCGCCGGCTTTAGGTGCTCTCACCACTTACGAAATTGAAGCTATTGAGAGGCAAGCAGCACAAACACTTCGCAAATACGGTTACGACCGTCCGGATAAACCATGACCGCCGCACCGGCATACTCTGCAAATCACTCGGTTATGATAATTTATGCTGGACGGGCGGTAACCGGCCCGGCAAAGGGGCTCATACAACTGGTCGAAGGTCTGAGAAATACATCCATCAGGTGGAAACTCTACTGCTTTTCGGATAAGGGGCGAATACCCGAAGAGCTTATGCGGTATGCCGCGGATAGAGGGATAGCCTTATCGTACCTGAACCAAAAAGGCAAACGGTATGTATCACTCTTTCGGCAAGCTATGGCCGAGCAACGGAAGCATGGCTTCTCCGTGGTGCAGACGCATGGGTTTAAACCCAGCGTTATTGGATTCTGCCTCAAGATGGTCTGCGGAATTCGCTGGATTTGTTTCATGCACGGTGTTACCTCCGAAAATCTTAAAGTTCGATTGTATCATTGGCTGGACGGCATACTGCAGATTTGGGCGAGTAAGGTTGTTGTGGTTACAAGCGCTCAACGCGCCAAAATACTTGACGGAAACAACCAAAGGCGCGTAATCGTAGTACACAATGCAGTTAACATCGACATTCCGGTACGCTTCTCTGAAGTACCGATTCCGGTCCGCTCCCGACTCGGCCTCAATCAGAAAAACGCGCTGATCACGGTGGTTGGCCGTCTCAGCCCCGAAAAAGGGGTTGATATTTTTATCGAAGCTTTCGCGGAGCTTCTTCGTCGTGTAAAAGCAGTTGATGCCGTAGTCGTAGGCGACGGGCAGGAACGAACGACATTGGTCCAAAAGGCGGATGAGTCTGGATGCCGATCGCACCTCCACTTTATCGGTTATACCGAGGCGCCCGGAGACTACATGAAAGATTCCGATATTATCGCAATCCCCTCTCGATCGGAGGGCATGCCTAATGTTGCGCTCGAGGCAATGGCGTTACAAAAAGCGGTCGTGGCGACGGCGGTGGGCGGTACCCCCGAAGTGCTCGATGACGGTAAGAGTGGCTTGCTGGTGCCGCCGGCAAATCCTACCGCTCTGTGCATTGCCATGGAACTGCTTGTTAGGGACGAGCAATTGAGATCCCGGATCGCGGCTCGAGGATATGAGCGTGCAAAACAATGTTTTTCGGTAACCGCGCGGGTCGAAAAAGTAATAAAAATTTATGACGAACTTCAGACACTTCGATGAAGCAGTTGCTCCGAAACTGTGCATGACGGCTGGTATGCGATAACCGATACGGATATGAAGATTGCGATATACGCTGGTAAATATCGTTCACTCCAGGCGAAGTAGGTAGACATGATGCAGGTGAGTCAGAGCGTTCCACTCGTAAGTATACATCCTGACTTACTCGAAGAATCCGTGTGGGAAGCGATAGCCAAGCGTTTCCCCAATTATGATCTTGAGCATACACCCCATTTCATCTCATCAGAACGCACCCGTATTCGCCCGGAGGGCAAGAAGATTCTGGTGGGGACCGTACATTTGGACGGAAATTACGTCGGCTATCTTCCTCTTGTTTACGGCATGAGTGATATCCATTTTTCCATCGGCGAACGCCGCCTTCTGACGCTTCGCGTGCGTAGCCTTACGGTGTTGGGCAAAGATATACTTCTGGAATCTCCGACCTACTTGACACCTATTATTCAACAATTATCCGAAAGTAAAACGGATTATGATATGATTCTTATCAAGAGGTTGGCGACGGAATCAGCTCTCTGGAAGCATATCCATTGCGACACCTACCTAACCAAGCAATTCTTCATATACACACCATTTGGTCCTGCACGGAATCATTTCATCGAACTCCCCGGAACGTGGGATGATTACTTGGCCCAGCTGAAGCCGAAAGTAAGGCACGAGCTTCGTCGCAAGGTCAGGAAGATGAAAAACACTTATGCTCAATCAATCGTGGTCAGACGATTCACCGATGAATCGAACTGTAATGAATATTTATCGTCCGTTAGAGCCGTTGCGGCGGCAAGTTGGCAGCGCAAACGTGTCGGCGTGCGAACTATCGACAACTCCGACAAAGCAACTTATGAGTGCGTAACCGGCTTTGCCCGAAAAAAGTTACTACGTGGATATATACTTTACGCTAAGGGATATCCGGTAGCCTACGCATTCGGCTTGCAATACAACGGGCTGTATCACATACGCGAGATTGCCTATGATCAGCATTGTCAAACTACCGCCCCGGGGGTGGTACTATGTTATTACATCCTGAAAGATCTCTACGAATACCAAAAACCGACGGTGTGCGATTTTGGGTATGGTGACGCTCGATACAAGCAAGAGTTGTGCAATAACAGCAGAGTCGAAAAGACAACCTGGCTACTAAAAAGAAAAGTTAGCAATCACTTATGGTCAACATTTCATCGCGCCACCATGATGGTACAACATGCGGCCGGAAACGTATTCTCACAGTTAAATATCAAGGAACAAGCCCTGGGCTCCTTGAGACGTAAATAATTCATATCATAAGCGGACCGATCACCGCCGGGACGTAACCGAAAGGCGGGAGTATCTATGCTCAAAGGACATGACATTCTCGTTTTGTCGGATGACTGGGGCAGGCATCAGTTCAGTTGCCAACATATTGTAGAACGCCTCCTTCCTTTCAACAGGGTCCTATGGGTTAACACAATCGGCTTCAGGACCATCAAACTAAATCGCTATGACATACGGCGAGCGCTGGAAAAGATGCAAAGCTGGATCCGGGCGAAACCCGCGCGGGGTAATACCGTGAATCCCATATCCAATCTACATATTATCAATCCGGTATGTTTGCCGTTTGGTGGGCGAAAAGCCGTACGTTTGTTCAACGACCTGTCGGTACGCCACTCCATCCGGGAGCAGACTTTACACTTGGGTATTAAAAACTCGATCCTCATCACCACTCTTCCAACCGCCGCCGGCGTAACGGGTACGCTTGGTGAATGCTTATCCGTTTACTATTGTGTCGACGATACCTCGTTGTGGCCGGGTAATGATGGTGATTTGATGCGGTGGCT
>WJJU01000328.1 GCA_014729595.1 Chitinivibrionales bacterium | reverse complement strand
TATCGGATAATCCAAAAATTGAGCCCGATGATCTCATGGGTAAAACAGTAACTCTGTCATTCGATTTGCCGGGCGGTGACAAACGAAGCATATCGGGGTATGTCGGCGAGTTTCATCAGAAAAGTCAATACACCGACATGAGCGAATATACCATGGTGATTGTCCCATGACTATGGCTTTTGAGCCAGCGCTCGAACTGTCGTATTTTTCAGGACATGACGGTCCCCGATATCGTTGAGCAAGTGTTCGATGAAGCGGGATTTTCCGGTAAGTATACCGCCAAACTCATGGGAAGATATGAACCGCGGACTTACTGCGTTCAATACCGCGAGACCGATCTGAATTTTGTATCCCGCCTCCTTCACGAAGAAGGGATTTTCTACTATTTCGTTCACGAAGATAAAGAACATAAGTTGGTGTTGGGCGATAGCCCGACAGCCTACCAGACAATAAAGCCCGAAAGCGAAGTGGAATATATTCTTGCGCGTCACGACGGGGGAGAATCGCGCCCCGGAGTTCTTGACCTGGGCAGCGCGATGGCGGTACGGCCGACAAAGTATTCTCTTATGGAATATGATTTTACCAAGCCCACCGCCGACTTGGCGGCGAGCGCCGAAACCGACGGCTCACTGGAGCTGTATGACTATTCCGCGCCGTATGCAAAACGTGACCAAGGGGAATCATACGCCAAAATCCGGCTTCAAGAATATCGTGTCGATGCAAAGACGCTAAAGGGGAGAGCTACCGATCGACGCCTTTCCGCCGGCCATACTTTTTCGCTTATCGACCACCCGCAAGATGACCTCAATGCATCGTATTTAGTCACCGAGACACAAATAAAAGGCTCGCAAACCGGCGAAGCCGCGACCTGTATCTGCACGTTCCGTTGTATCCCCGCCGATATCCCATTCCGCCCCAAACAGGGCACTGCCCACAAGCCTGTGGTTATTGGGCTGTCAGACCGCCACGGTTGTAGGGCCCGCCGGCGAAGAGGTATGGATCGATAAATACGGTCGCATAAAAGTGCATTTCCACTGGGATCGCATCGGCAAAAAAAGCGAAAACGCAAGCTGCTGGATACGGGTCTCGCAGAACTGGGCCGGCGGTGGATGGGGCGCGGTATTTCACCCCCGGATTGGGCAGGAAGTGGTCGTGCAGTTCCTGGAAGGAGACCCGGATCGGCCGGTTGTTATCGGAAGGGTTTACAACGAGGACCGCATGCCTCCTTATGAGCTTCCGGCCAATGGTACGGTGAGCACCATAAAAACACGAAGTACCCCTGGGGGGCAGGCGGCAAATTGCAACGAAATCAGGTTCGAAGACAAAAAAGGTGAAGAAGATCTGCTTTTTCATGCAGAAAAAAATCAAACAATCGAAGTAGAAAAAGATGAAAGCCATACGGTAGGCAACGACCGCATTAAAGATATCAAGAACAACGAAACCACAACGATCGGCAATGACCGCACCGAAAATGTCGGCAACGATGAAAAAGTCGATATAGCCAAAAATCGAAGCCATACGATCGGCGAAAACGAAACGCAGAGTGTCGGCAAAAACCGAAGTACTTCGGTGAGCAAAAACGACAGCACCTCGATCGGTGAAAACAGCTCGTGCGATATCGGCAAAAACATGACGCTCGATGTCGGCGAGAATCACTCCATCTCGGTCGGCAAAGATGGCGTCACGAAAGTCGGGAAAAATTTCACCGTAGATGCCGCCGATGCCATTCAACTAAAATGCGGAAAAGCTTCGATCACACTTAAAAAAGATGGCACTATCCTGCTCGAAGGTAAAGATATCCAGGTCAAAGGTTCCGGGAAAATTAATGTGAAAGCCTCAAAAGATATTATCATGAAAGGAAAGAAGATCGCGCAGAATTAGGGGGAGAGGGGAGAAACCACGGAGCGCACGGAGAGTATTTAGGGTTTGGTGATTTCTTGCGGAGCAGATGATGAACATGGAGGTATGGAGGCAGCAGGGCAAGAAAAGACGAGAATATAAGCAGCTATACTACCTTCGCGACAGCCAAGCTCCATGGGGGGATACGAACATAACGATATCGCTTCGTAAGCTAAAACGCCAATTTATTGTCGAATTGAGCCCGACAAGCGCCTAAATATTCTGCCATACCCTAATCTGTTTTTCCAAATCTATCGGTTCACACTTGCTGCAGACAAACAAGAGTGTATCAGCAAGATGCGGAAATAGCTTTGCGACAGTCTGGGGAAGTGATCGAAAAACTTTTGAAAGTCGATGGACACCCAAACTTGTGAATCGAGTTGGTATCATCCTTTCGACTTTCAAGCCCGTGAAGTTAAGTGTCTTCTCCAACGTCATCTGATCATATGTAGACAGATGGAAATCGCCCAACACATTCGGATCAAAGTAATTCAGTCGAGAGCGCGGATGAAACAAGTACCATTTAACCCTTGCGGGTGTAACGCAATTTGGGGTATGAATTATCAAAGCGCCGCCATCATTTAAAAGCTGGCGTACATTGCATAGTGCCGCAATAGGATTGCGGAAATGCTCGATGATATCATTAAGGTAAATATAGTCATATTTATTTCCCCTACAAGGTTCTACAGTTTTCTCTACATCAACATGCACAGTTTTGACCTTCAAACCCTTATCTGAAGCGAGCTGCATAGTTTGCCTTAAAAAACCCTGTGAGATGTCTGCACCAGTCGTGTCATGCCCACGACGTGCAAGCTCAATGACCAGTTCACCCTCGGCGCAGCCAACATCCAGAATTTTTTTATTTGCGCCTTGGACAATGTCTGCAAAGAAAACGACTTCATTGCGCTCAGTCAGTTGAGGCAAAACTTCAGCAATTTCGTAAGCTTTTTCGTAGTCAGAACAAATATTCATAAAGAAAACCTTGCTAGTGATAGCTTTAACTGCGGGGCCTAAGATCAGGAAAAAAAACATACCGTTCTCCGCCGTCGGGCAGGAGCACGGATAAGGTTGGGGGAGAAGAGCGCAGCCGCTACATGTTGCCCCCCTTGAATAGCTTCTTAGTCAGCCTACCTTTTTAGGCCCTCACCTGCAAACATAGATTGGGGCATGAGCCAAGAATCATTCATTTATTTCTGCAAAGCTTTCTGAGAAATAACGCATCGGAAACCGCTACCGGCATTAACAATATCGTTCCCATCCCAACCATTCCGGTGGCAAGACTTGATCAACCAAGGCCTAGCGCCATTCCCACCACCCCGAATAACATAAGCGTTGTACATATTGTTCTTAGGACCTGTCGGGTCGATTTTAGGCGAAGATGTGTAAAGTGCCAAGTAGTCGTTGCATTGTTCGAATATGTTTCCTAACATATCATACAACCCGTAATCATTAGGAATTTTTGTACAAACAGGTTGTGTGGAGAGATCCCCTACATGGAAAACAGCATACATATTCATTTCTGCCGTATCAGCTGCCGAGCTTGGATAGTCCGCGGTGTAATCCTTGCCCCAATAATAATCTGTGGTAGTCCCGGCACGCGCGGCAAATTCCCACTCTGCTTCAGTGGGTAAACGGATGCCGATGCGTGTATAGTCGATCGATAAGCCTTCGAGTTCGCAGCCGGCACCTGGTGTACCGTTCACACCAGTATAGGTATAAACGGTATCAAATCCTTCCGCCTTACTCCGCGCATTGCAATAGAGCATCATGTCTCCGATGGTCACCTTATTTGCCGGGTAGTTATCGCCGATTCCGACATAGTTCCATTCTCCAACCCATGGTTCAACCCCACCCATAACGGTTTTGTAATCTTTCTGTGTCACTTCACAAGAATCCATGAAATAATTATACGTGAAGGTCACATCGTGAACATTCCTTTCGTTGTTCCCGGTTTCTTCATCTGGCTGTGGATCAGGATCGCCAATTTGGAAGGTCTGATCGCGAGCGGGGATTGTTTTCATACGGGCGGGGACTTCGGCAAAACGGACCTCAATACTATCAGGAGCGGTGACTGGCCCCACTGTGATTGCGTATTCTGGGGCTAATCGTTTGCCGTTATGAGTTATGGAGGCGATGACTTGACGGTCATCCGGGTTAATGCGAAATTCCCGCGTAGTGCCGTGCAGCACGAAATGGCCATTACAACAGCCATTATTATGTGGACCATCTCCGTCGTAAAAATAAACGCAATAGACAACAGAAAGCGCTGCTTCTTCGCTGGTATCAGGATCTCCCAGTCCATTCGAGACAATACATCTGTAGCGGTCCCCATGTTCGTCTTCGG
This sequence comes from Chitinivibrionales bacterium, assembly GCA_014729595.1. GTDB lineage: Bacteria > Fibrobacterota > Chitinivibrionia > Chitinivibrionales > WJMI01 > WJJU01. The sequence continues at coordinate 811 of WJJU01000328.1, read as the reverse complement.
TGACTGTTAAGGTATGGCCTGTTGCCCCAGTTATCGCGTTACCATTGCGAAACCATTGGAGCGAGTTCGGTTCACCTTGCGTTTTCACGCTAAATGTGGCATACCGCCACCAAGTGGTGGATACGAACGGGCAAGTTCCATTTACACACATCGTATCATCCACCGGCCCCTCTACAATCTTCGCCGCCTCTCCCACATCAAAATCCGACACCGGCGTAGCATATGTTTCCTTGCCGTCACTCACAACCACTCGCCAGTAATATGTTCGCCCGACCAACTCCGGATCGAAATCGTACCGGGTTGCCGTTGAGGAAGACAGTACTTTGTGGGTAGGCTCCTGTGCGGTGTCTATATAGAGATCGTACCGCAATTCAGACAGATCCGCGGGCTCGTCATCGGCGCCGGACCATCGCAATGTTATGGGGGCGCTTCGATGCATTTCTCCCGGATTGGGACTGGTCAGCGCGCAGGTCGGGGGTGTATTGACCGTAAATGTACGCACGCCACTCTCGGTTGTGTCGTGGTTATCCCATACCCGTATCTGCCAGTAATAATCCCGCCCCGCTGACCCAGCGAACGCCATGGTATCGTCGATGGTCGGTAGTGCTACCGGATCGAGAGCTGAGCTGCTCAATCCTACTAAAAGCTCAGAGTACGGCGTGTCTCCATCGGGGTCATTCACTAACCAGCGGAATACCACGTCACGACTAACCCCTGCCGCACCTTGCTGTGGTGAAACCAGTGTGACTTCCGGGGCTCTATTGAGGACCAGTGTATGCGTTCGTTCGCCTACATTAGCATTGGGGGAATT